>CAIYFP010000212.1 GCA_903925515.1 uncultured Verrucomicrobiota bacterium | reverse complement strand
TTCGGCCGCCTCACCAACCTCGTCCAGCACGAGTTCTACCACCAGTACGCCGTGGACGAGCACACCCTCAACTGCTTCAAGAAGCTCGACGCCGTCTGGGACGCCAAGTCCCCGCCCCAGTCCCAATACACGCACCTCCTCCGCTCCCTCGAACGTCCCTTCGTCCTTCACCTCGCCCTCCTCCTCCACGACGCCGGCAAGGCCCTCGACCTCGGCCGCCACGAGATCGTTGGCGGTCGCCTCGCCGAGTCCGTCTCGCGCCGCCTCAAGCTCGACGCCGCCGCCGCCCACACCTTCCGGCGCACCATCGAGCTCCACCTCCTCATGGTCCAAGTCTCCCAGCGCCGCGACCTCGACGACCCCGCCGTCATCGCCGCCTTTGCACGCGAGGTCGAGTCCCCGGAGAACCTCTCCATCCTCACGCTCCATACCTTCGCGGACTCCATGGGCACCTCCGACACCCTCTGGACCGGCTTCAAGGACGCCCTCCTCTGGACCCTCCATCACCGCGCCATGGCCGTCCTCACGGGCCAGCCCGAGTTTGTCCAGGCGCGCCAGGCCGCACTCGGGAGGCTCCGCGACGACGTCAGGGCCGCCCTCCCAAAAACCTTCGCCCCGGACGAGATCGAGGCCCACTTCGACGGCCTCCCCCCGCGCTACTTCCAGATCCACGGCGTCCGCGACATCGCACGCGACCTCTCCCTCGCCCACCAGTTCATGCACCTCCAGCTCACCCAGGACGAACGTTCCCTCGAGCCCGTCGTGGCATGGCAGGACCACCCCGACCGCGGCTACTCCGCCGTCCATGTCTGCACCTGGGACCGCTCCGGCCTCTTCTCCAAGATCGCAGGCTCCCTCACCGCCGCCGGCCTCAACATCTTCGGCGCCCAGGTCTTTACCCGCGCCGACGGCATCGTCCTCGACACCTTCTACGTCGCCGAGACCGTCTCCGGCGCCCTCCCCGGACCCGACCCACGCTCGCGCTTCGAGAAGATCCTCCTCCAGGTCCTCACCGGCCGCGCCGACCTCCCGCGCCTCGTCGCCCACGCCCCTCGCTCCCAGCCGCTCCACCACATCGAGGGCGACCGCATCCCCCCCCGCGTCACCGTCTCCAACGACGTCTCCGACAAGGCCACCGTCGTGGACCTTGAGGCCGAGGACCGCACGGGGCTCCTTCACGCCGTCTCCCGCACCCTCTACGAGCTCGGCCTGTCCATCCTCTTCGCTCGCGTCCTCACCGAGAAGGGCGCCGCTCTCGACACGTTCTACGTCACCGACACCCACGATCGAGGATCACGGACCCCGGCCGCATCCACGCCGTCAAGGCCGCCCTCCATGCCGTCCTGGCCTCCTAGCCCGCCCATGCCCGCCACGGCCACCCCACCCAAGGCCCCGTCCCTCCAACACGTCCTCGCCTGCCCGCTCCCAGCACTCGCGCTCGCGCCCATGCAGGACATCACGGACCTGCCCTTCTGGCGCATCCTCGCAAGGCATGGCGGCCCCGACATCTACTGGACCGAGTACACCCGCGTCCATGCCACCAGCTCCCTCGAAAGCTCCGTCGTCCAGGCCCTCTCCCTCAACCCCACCGGCCGACCCGCCGTCGCTCAGCTCATCGGCAACGACCCCGTCGCACTCGCCGCCGCCGCCCGCGAGCTCCAGCAACTCCCGGTCGCCGCCATCGACCTCAACCTCGGCTGCCCCGCGCCCGTCGTGTACCGCAAGTGCGCCGGCGGCGGACTCCTCCGCGAACCCGCACGCATCGACGCCATCCTTGGCGCCCTCCGCGATGCCATCCACCTCGTCCCCTTCACCGTCAAGACTCGTGTCGGGTTCGCCGACGCCTCCGGATGGGAAAGCCTCCTCTCCCTCTTCGCCCGCCACCCCATCGACCTCCTCACCGTCCATGGCCGCTCCGTCGCCGACATGTACCGCTCCGAGGTCCGCCATGACCTCATTCGCATGGCCGTCCAGCACATGCCCTGCCCCGTCCTCGCCAACGGCAATGTCTCCTCCCCTTCCCACGCGCTCCATGTCCTACGCCTCACCGGCGCTCGTGGCCTCATGATCGGCCGCGGCTGCATCCGCAACCCGTGGCTCTTCGACCAGATCCGCGACGCCCACGCGGGCCGCACGCCGCGCCTGCCCACGGGCCGCGACGTCCTCGCCTACGTCACCTCGCTCTTCGAGGAAACCGCGCCCCACCATGGCTTCCGCGAGCGCCTCCAGGTCGAGAAGCTCAAGAAGTACATGAACTTCGTCGGCGAGGGCATGGAACCCCCCGCCCCCTTCCTCCACCAAATCCGACGCGCCCAGTCCCGTGCCGACTTCTTCTCCGTCTGCCGCGAGTTCATGGACCACGACCGTCCCATGCATCTTGTTCCCGCCCCGACGGCCCAGCCCCAAATTGAACCTTGAAAACCACCCGTCCCCCGGGGCACCAACGACGCATGCGATCCCCCGTCCGCCATGGCGCGTTCACGCTCATCGAGCTCCTCGTCGTGATCGCCATCATCGCCATCCTCGCAGGCATGCTCCTCCCCGCCCTGGGCAAGGCCAAGGCCAAGGCCCACGAAACCTACTGCCTCAACAGCCAAAAACAGATCGGCCTCGCCGTCGGACTCTACTCCGGTGACTTCTCCGACCGCTTCCCCCTCGTCCGCAACTGGGGCCGCGCCTGGGGCGGCGACAACGCCCTCCGCCCCGACAACGTCTGGCTCCCCGAGATCCTCGAGAAGTATCTCGTCCGAAACTCCAACAAGCCCACCAACTACTCCGGCCGCGTCGCCTCCATGCCCAAGCCCGGCATCTTCTCCTGCCCCTCCGGCCTCAAGGCCAAGGACCCCGCCATCGGCATGCTCAACAACTTCCTCCGCGACAACGACCACGTCACCTACATCTGGAACCACATCTACCTCCGCAAGGACGGCGGCTACGAGACCAAGCGCCCCGTCTCCGGCCGCAAGGACGCCGACGTCGCCAGCCCCTCCCGCGCCGTCCTCCTCTGGGAAATCCCCTACTGGAACTGGGACAAGTCCGCCCATGGCACCAAGCTCAACCTCGTCTTCGCCGACAACCACGCCGGCTCCGAGAAACGCCAAAAGGACGAATACGACTGGTGGTCCTTCCACTCCCGCCGCGGCTGGGACGACGACGACCTCACCGGCAAGACCTTCAAGCAATAGCCCCCCGCTCCCCGCTCCCCGCTCCCCGCACCTCATGCACTTCCCCCCGCGCCTCCTCCTCGCACTCGCCCTCGCCGCCGCGCCCGGATGCCGCCGGGGCCCCGTCGTCTTCGTCTCCAACCAGTCCGGCACCTCCGTCAGCAACCTCGTCCTCTCCGGCAACGGCTTCAGCCACACCCTCCCAAGCCTCGCCCACGGGGCCAGCGCCTCCTTCAACATCCGCCCCGCCTCCGCATCCCCGATCCGCCTCGCCTTCCACTCCGGCCGCCCCTTCGACTCCGGAAGCCTCGGCTATCTCGAGGACAGCTCCTTCTACCGCGTCGGCCTCGTCATCCGCTCCAACGGCGTCGTCTCCCTCCAAGACCCCGCCCCCTGAACTCCGCCGTCACCGCTCCGTCACCCTGACCACCGGCGGCTCCGCGTAGTCCCGCCACAACCGCTCCACCCACGCCGCGTCCGGCACCCCGTCGAACGTCACGAACCGATACCTCGAAACCAACGGCCGCCCCGGCACCAGCTCCATGTCCCCGGCCTGCTGCGGCGCAAGGCACAGGAACGGCTCCGTCGGATGAATCCGCTGCGGCTGAGGCGCATGCACGTTCCCCGGGTGCCCGAGCACCGCAATCCCCCCAGCCTTGCCGTCCTCCAACGGCCCGTGCATCAACGCCCACCTCCCCACCGTCGCCGCGTGGTCCCCCTTCGACCGGTCCGTCGTCCCCTCGCTGTTCAGGAAACTCATCTGCCCCGCGTCGTTCCAACGCGCATGCCCGCGCACCCCGATCCCCCCGTACCGGTACCGCGGCAACGAGACCGGCACCCCTCCCGCGCACGTGTTCGTCACCACCAACTCAAACAACCCATGCCCCGCCCCCACGTCGAAGGCCCGGACCATCCACGTCTCCTCCATCGCCACCCGCCGCGTCCCAGACGTCAGGTCCACCTGCCGATGCCGTGACCGGAATCCCCCGTGCACCGGCCCGCCCCACGACTCGTCCAGCGCCACGAACTCCACCGTCCCCTTCCGGTCCCCCATGTTCCAGAAGTCCGTCTTCCGCCCCTCGAAGTCCACCCGCGTCCACGCGAACCAAATGCCATGGTGATGCCGGTGGTTCGCCGGATAGTCGTCCGTCACCACCCGCCCCGACGGCGTCCAAACAGGATGGATGTAGCCTCCACGCCGAAACACCGGCGAGAGGTCCGCCCGCCCCGGCGGCAAGTCCGTCGGCGTCGTCCGATACGTGAACACCGGCCGTTCCCCCACCTCCACCCGGGCCTCTCCCGGCCCATGGACCACCCGAACCCCATGGCCACCCGCCTCCGTCTTCCTTGCCCGCCTCAGTTCCAGCCTCGCAGTCCTCCCGGCCTCCAGCCGTGGCAACACGAACCAACCCATCCCGTCCGCGTCCACCTGCACGGGCCATGCCTCGCCCGTGGCCGCCACCAATTCCCATTCGCCCGCCCCCGGTGCCACGAACGACACCGGCGTCCCCTTGCGCCCATGGGCACCGGCATCCACCCACACGCCCGCCGCCCTCGCGGCCAAGGCGCACGCGACGCCTCCCGCCATCCACCCAAGGAACGCCCCCATCGCCGCTCGCCGCCTCATGGCATCTCACGTCGCGGCCACCGCCGCCGGCCTCGCATCCCCCCCGGACGCCTCGCGGCCTGCCTCGCAAGACTCCCCACCCCCTCCAGCCTCCCGCCGGGCGAACGGCTCCCGATACCGCAGGCCCAGCTCGGACATCAACGCATGGTCCGCCTCGTAGCTCGGCGACGGCACCGCCTTCGTCAGCATGAACTCCGTCTCGCTTGAAAAAATCGAGTTGGCCCCCGCAAGGAAACACAACGCCTGCACCGCTGCGGACAACCGCGCGCGCCCCGCCGTCAACCGCACGTCCGCCCCCGGCATCACGATCCGCGCCGTCGCAATCATCCGCACCACGTCCCAGTCCGGCACGTCGGCGTTCCCGGCCATCGGCGTGCCCGGCACCTTGCTCAGCACGTTGATCGGCACGGACTCCGGCTGCGGCCGGATCGATGCCAGCGTCTGCAACATCTTCAGCCGGTCCTCCACCGACTCCCCAAGGCCGATGATGCCTCCCGAACACAGCGTCACGCTGGTCTGCCGCACCCGCCCGATGGTCTCGATCCGGTCCGCGTGCGTCCGCGTCGTGATGATCGTCTCGTAAAACTCGGCCGAGCTGTCGAGGTTGTGGTTGTACGCGTACAAGCCCGCGTCCTCCAGCCGCCGGGCCTGCGACTCCGACAACATTCCCAGCGTGCAGCACACCTCCAGCCCCATGTCCGTCACCGAGCGCACCATGTCGAGCACGCGGTCGAACGACTCCCCGTCGCGCACCGATCGCCACGCCGCGCCCAGGCAAACCCGCGAGACGCCCGCCTCCTTCGCCGCACCCGCGATCTCAAGGACCCGCGCCTTGTCCATCAGCTTCTCCGGCGCCACGCCCGTCGAGTAACGCGACGACTGCGCGCAGTACGCGCAGTCCTCGGGGCACGCCCCCGTCTTGATCGAGATCAGCTTGGAGACCTGCATCTCCCGCGGGTCATGGTGCCGCCGATGCACCGCCGCCGCCCGGAACACCAGCTCCAGCAGGGGCATGTCATGGATCTCCCTCAGCTCCACAAGGGACCAGTCGTGGCGGATTTCTTCGGTCATGCGCTTCGTCAATCAGGCCCCGGACGGCCATGGACGAAACCCTGCATCACCCCACGCCCTGCCTTCAAACGCGAATCTCCGCGATCCCACGGCCCGCCCCTCATGCCACCCCCGTCGTCCCATGGAGCCGGTCCTTGACACCCATGGCTTCGTTTGCACGGTACGGCCTCGCGCGTCCGCATCCCACGCCGGCAGGCAAACCCGTTGCCTGCCCCCCCGGGATTCCTCGCGCCCAAGCCTCTCCCGATCTGGATGGAAAACGCCAAGTCAGCGCCCGCGACACAGGAGGGCATGAACGCCATGCCGGACGTTCATGCCCTCGTTCGAACGCTTGAGCAGTTGTCCGGGCAACTCGGCGTGCCCCTCGCGCCCACCATCGCCTCGGCCGCCGCAAGCCGTGCCCTCGCCCATGCAAGGATCGCCGGCGAACCCCACGGCAACCCGCCCGACCAGGGCCACGCCCTCGCCTGCCTCGCCGCCGCTGCCGGCGAATGTGGGCTGCGCGGGACCCTCGTCCGCATGTCCCTCGCGGACGCCGTCTGGCAGGCCCAACCCTGCAGCCCGTTCGTCGCCGTCACCCAGGCCGGGGAATGGGTCGTCTTCGCCGGCCGCGGCTTCTTCAAGGCCCGCGTCACGCGAGCCAACGGACAACACGGCTGGGAAACCGTCTCCCGCGCCGCCCTTGCCGTGCGCCTTGGACTCAAGGACCCCGGCGCCACGACCGACCTCCTCGTCGTCCACCCCGAGCGACCCATGTCCCCGATGGAGGACCATGCTGGCCACCGCGGCCATGGCCATGGCCACGCGCACGGGCATGAACGCGGCGCCCCGTCGCATCACGAGGCCCCGCCCCACCGCCTTCTCCTCAACCTCATGCGCTCCGAGGTCGGCGACATCGGCGCCATCGTGGTGTTCTCCGTCATCACCGGCGTCCTCTACCTCGCCGTTCCCCTCACCATCGACGCCGCCGTCAACAACATCGCCTTCGGCGGCCAGCAACCCCTCTTCATCCAGGCCCTCGTCATCCTCTCCATCGCGCTCCTGGTCTTCCTGGGCCTCATGGCCTTCGTCCGCGCAGTCCAGCATTACCTCGCCGAGGTCATCCAACGCCGCCTCTTCGTCCGCATCGTCGCCGACATCGCGTACCGGCTCCCCCGCGTCACGGCCGAGTCCACCGACCGCATCCACGGCCCCGAGCTCGTCAACCGCTTCTTCGACGTCACCACCGTCCAGAAAAGCGCCTCCCTCCTCCTCCTCGACGGCATCAACCTCGTCCTCTCCGCCGTCATCGGCATGGCCGTCCTCGCGTTCTACCACCCCTCCCTCCTCGCCTTCGACCTCATCCTGCTCGCCTCCGTCACGCTCGTCGTCTTCGCCCTCGGCCGCGGCGCCGTCCGCACCAGCGTCGAGGAATCACGGTCCAAGTACGCCATCGCCGGATGGCTCGAGGAGCTCGCCCTCTTTCCCAACGCCTTCAAGGGTCCCGGCGGCGCCCGCATGGCCCTCGAGCACGCCGACGCCCTCGCCCGCCAATACCTCGTCCGTCGCAGGGCCCACTTCCGCATCCTCATCCGCCAGATCTCCGGGCTCCTCATCATCCAGGCCATCGCCTCCTCCGCCCTCCTCGTCGTCGGCGGCGCCCTTGTCCTCGACGGGGAGCTCACCCTCGGCCAGCTCGTCGCCTCGGAGCTCATCGTCAACGCCGTCCTCGCCTCCGTCGCCAAGCTCGGCAAGCACCTCGAGGCGTGGTACGACGCCCTCACCGCCGCCGACAAGCTCGGCCATCTCGTGGGCCTCGCCACCGAGCGCGAGCAAGGGGACATGCCCGCCACGGCCTCCGCCCCCGGCCACATCGAGGCCCACCATGCCAGCTTCTCCTACGAGCCGGACCACCCCCTCTTCTCCAACGTCTCCTTCTCCCTTCGCTCCGGCGACCGCGTCGCCGTCCTTGCCCCCTCGTCCGGCGGCTCCTCCGAGCTCCTCGACATGCTCTTCGGCCTCCGTGTCCCCACCCATGGCCACCTCACCATCGACGGCATCGACGTCCGCCAATGGTCCATGGAGGCCCTTCGCGCACGCGTCGCGCTCTGCCGCCGCGACGAGATCATCACCGCGTCCGTCGCGGACAACGTCCGGATGGGCCGGGACGAGCTTGGCCATGAGGACGTTCGCGAGGCCCTCGCCGCAACCGGCCTCCTCGACGCCGTCCTCGCCATGCCCTCCGGAATCGAGACCCCGCTCATGCTCGGCGGCCGCCCCCTCTCCCGCGACAACCGCACCCGGCTCGTCCTCGCACGCGCCATCGCCGGGAAGCCGCGCCTGCTCCTCCTCGACGAAATCCTCGACGGCCTCGAGCCCTCCATCCTCGACCAGCTCGCCAAGGTCCTCTTCTCCCCGGACGCCTCATGGACCAACGTCGTCGTCGCCACGCGCGACCCCGCCGTCATCCGCCTCTGCAACATCTCCATACGCCTCGACGGCGCCCACTCCTTCGGCGCCCCCAACCCTGCCCGCTGACCCATGGCATCCCACCCCCAGCCCCAAGGTCCCGCCCGCCGGCGCCCTGACGCGATCTCCTTCAGGGACTCCTCCTCGCGCATGCCCGCCCTCGCCCTTGTGGGATCCGTCCGCGGCGCCCGCATCATGGCCCGCGTCCTCGGCGTCTGCTTCGTCGCCGTCCTCCTCGGCGTCGTCTTCCTCCCATGGCAGCAGTTCGTCCATGGCAGCGGCCGCGTCGTCGCCTACGACCCCCTCGACCGCGTGCAGGTCGTCGAGGCCCCACTCCCGGGCCGCGTCGCCAAGTCCTTCGTCGTCGAGGGCCACGCCGTGAAGCAGGGCGAGACCCTCTTCGAGATCGTGGACAACGACCCCAACCTCATCGGCCGCCTCGAGCTCCAGCGCGCCGAGGCCATCGCGCGCAAGGCCGCCGTCCAGGAACGCCTCGACGCCCTCGGCCGCCAAATCGACGAGCAGCAACGATCCCTCTCCCTCGCCATGGACGCCGCTCGCACCCGGCTCGACGCCGCTCGCTTCGCCGCCGACGCCGCACGGCTCCAGTTCGACCGCATCGAGTCCCTCTACAAGGACAGGCGCGGGCTCGCCTCCCAGCGCGAGTTCGAGCTCGCCACCCTCGAGCGCGACCGCACCGTCGCCGAGCTCGTGCGCGCCGACGCCGACCTCAAGCGCACCGAGACCGACGCCCTCGCCTCCATCAACTCCAGCAAGGCGTCCCGGGAGTCCGCTCGCTCCGACCTCGCCTCCGCCGCCCAGTCCATCGTCAGCCTCGACATCCTCATCCAGCAAACCTCCATGCAACGCGTCGTCGCCCCGCGCGACGGCATCGTCTTCCGCGTGCAGGCCACCGAGGGCACCTTCCTCCGCGCCGGCTCCCCCCTCTGCACCATCATCCCCGAAACCGACAGCCGCATGGTCGAGCTCCTCCTCGAAGGCAACGACATGCCCCTCGTCACCGCTCGCGAGACCGACCCCGAGGGCCGCGTCCTCCACGAGGGAAGCCCCGTTCGCATCCAGTTCGAGGGCTGGCCCGCCATCCAGTTCGTCGGCTGGCCCTCCGTCGCCGTCGGCACCTTCGGCGGCGAGGTCGTCCTCGTGGACCCCACCGACAACGGCAAGGGCCAGTTCCGCGTCCTGGTCGCGCCCAAGCCCGACGTCATCGAGAAGGATGGCCATGACTCCCCTCGCCCATGGCCCGGGACCCGTTGGCTCCGCCAGGGCGTCCGCGCCAACGGCTGGGTCCTCCTCCGCCGCGTCCCGCTCTGGTTCGAGATCTGGCGCCGCATCAACGGGTTCCCCCCGGTCGTGGACGTCCGCGAGCCCAGCAAGCCCTCGGGCACCATCAAGCGCTGAACGCCGTGACACGTTCCCTTCCCCCTCTCCGCCACGCCGCGCTCGCGCTCGCCATCGCGCTCGCGCACCTCCTCTCCCCCCCATCGGCCGCCGAGACCCCACCCCCCGCGCCGGCCACCAACACGCCTCCCTCCCCCGTCGTCGTCATACCCCCGGCCCCACCCTCCGTCGGCCCCCTTTCCCTCCAGGAAGTCCTCCGCTCCGTCACCAACCAGTACCCCCCGCTCCTCTCGGCCCTCATCGAACGCGACATCGCCAACGGCCGCCTCCGCAGCGCCCAGGGCGTCTTCGACTTCAACCTCTTCGCCAAGGCCTTCGGCAACCCCACCGGCTACTACGAAAGCCGCACCCTCGACGCCGGCTTCGAGCAGTTCCTCGGCGCATGGGGCAGCTCCGTCTTCGGCGGCTACCGGCTCACCCGCGGCACGCTCCCGGACTACGACAAGAACCGCACGCAAGCCGATGGCGAGCCCCGCCTCGGCGTCCGCATCCCCCTCCTCCGCGACGGTTCCATCGACCGCCGCCGCGCCGCCCTCCTCCAGGCACGCCTCGACCGCGAGCTCGCGGACCCCTTCATCCAGCGCCAGCAACTCGACTTCGTCCGCGCCGCCGCCTTCGCCTACTGGCAGTGGCTCGCCTCAGGCCAGCGCCTTGCCATCGCCGAGGAACTCCTCCGCGTCGCCATCGAACGTGGCGCCGCCCTCACCAACCAGTCCGCCGCCGGCCTCGTCCGCCCCATCGTCCTCACCGACAACCAACGCCTCGTCGTCTCCCGCCAGCTCGGCGTCGTCCAGGCTCGCCGCCGCTTCGAGAACGCCGCCATCGCCCTCTCCCTCTTCCATCGAGACCACCTCGGAAACCCCCTCCCGCCCGCCCGCGAACGCCTCCCCTCCGTCTTCCCGGCCATCCACGCCCCAGACCCCTCCCGCGTCGATCCAGACACCCTCGCTGCACGCGTCCAACGCCCCGAGCTCCGCCGCATCCGTCTCCAGCGCGACCGCGCCGAGGTGGACCGTCGCCTCGCCAAGAACAACCTCCTCCCCAACCTCGACGTCGGCGCCTCCGTGTCCCAGGACATCGGGGCCGAGCGGTACAAGGACAAGGGCGAGCTCGAGGTCGAGGCCGGCATCGAGTTCAAGCTCCCCCTCCAACGCCGCGAGGCCCAGGGCCGCCTCGTCGCCGTCGAGGCCCAGATCGAGCGCCTGGGCGCCGAGGAAGCCTTCGCGCGGGACCGGATCGCCGCAGACATCCGCGACGCCTTCTCCGCATGGGAGGCCGCCTTCGAGCAGGCCACCCAGACCCGCCTCAACGTCGCCCTCGCCATCGACCTCCAGGAGGCCGAGAAAACCCTGTTCGACCGCGGCGCCGCGGACCTCCTCGCGCTCCAGATCCGGGAGCAGGCCACCTTCGAGGCCCGCGTCCTCGAAGCCGACGCCCTCTCCGAATACTTCCGCGCCCGCGCCGACTACGACACCGCCCTCGCCCGCGCCCCAACACTCGAGCCGCCCGACCCCGCCCCCTCCCAACACCGCTGACCGCCCCCCCGCCCCCTCACCACCCCTCCCCGGGCGGCCTCGGAAACATCCCCGCCGCCGGCCAACCCGTCACGTCCGGCGGCATCGCCCCCTGCCCAGCCCATGCCGCGAGCGCCTCCCAACCCCGCGCATCCCGCAACGGCGCGTTCATCAACCGTCTTGCTTGCCCCACCATCGCCCCCATCGCCCCCTCGGTGGGAAAGCGCCGGTAGTAGTCCGTCTCCAACCCCAGCCGCGAAGCCCATCCCGCCTCCTCGCCCAGCCCCCGCCTCCTCAACGCATGCATCA
>CAIYFP010000211.1 GCA_903925515.1 uncultured Verrucomicrobiota bacterium | reverse complement strand
CCGGGGCATTCGTCGCGGAGGACGCCTGCGAGGGATGCGGGGATGGCCTCGGGAAGCCTTGCCCATGCCTTGCGGACATCGGCGTCGCAGGGTTCGAGGAGCGGGCCGTCGAGGACGGCCAGTTGAAGGCCCTCCGGGGGTTGCGCGGAAGCGTGCGAGGGCATCCATGGCGTGGCCGCGAGGGCGAGCGACTCGACGTCGCGGGAGATCCAGCCGAGGGCGTCGAAGGTGGGTGCGAGCGGCTGGACGCCGACATGGGACGGGAACCAGCCCGGGGCACGCAGGCTGGCGAGGCCGCACAGGGAGGCGGGGACGCGGAGGGAGCCGCCGGTGTCCGTGCCGAGGCCGACGTCGGCGGCGCCGCCGAGGACGGACGCGGCCGCGCCGCTGCTGGAGCCTCCGGTGAGGCGGGAGGGGTCGCCGGGGAGGGTGCAGTCGCCCCACCATGGGTTCTCGCCGGTGAGCCCGTAGGCGTGCTCGTTGAGGTGGGTCTTGCCGACGATCCATGCGCCGGCGCGTCGCCACAGCGCGACGAAGTGGGAGTCGTGGGAGGCGACGGGGAGGTCTTGGCGCGGGGTGCTGGAGCCGGAGGAGGTGGGCCAGCCTTGAGCGTCGATGAGGTCCTTGACGGACACGGCGAGGCCCGAGAGGGGCGCGGGGCCGAGTTGGGCGGCGCGCCATGCGGCCTGCGCGAGGGACTCGGGCGAGTAGGATGTCCATGCGCGGGAGGCATGGAGGGCGCGCGCGGCGGCGTCGATCTGGCGCAGGCGTCCGGGATGGGGGAACGCGGTGTCGAGAGGCATGGAGTGCGGGGTGCATGGGGCGTGCCGGACGATTGCCGGGGCAGTTGGAACGCCCCTTGCTTGCGGGCGTCCGCATGGGTGCACGGGGCGAGAGGGGCGCATCGGAGGCGGACATGGAACGCATGAGGGAACTTGCTGCGGCGGCTACCCGGCATTTGGGAACGGCGCGGCAGACGCCGTTCTGCGCGGACATCGTCGATGCGACCACGGGGCGGCGTCTGGTGCGGCGTCTGAACGCGGTGGCGGCGGAGCATGACCCGACGTCGCATGCGGAGGTGCGGGCGATCCGTGCGGCGACGAAGAAGCTAAAGGCGACCTCGTTGCGTGGGCATGTGTTGTACACGACGTGCGAGCCGTGCCCGATGTGCATGGGGGCGGCGTTGTGGGCTGGGGTGGACCGCGTGGTGTACGGGGCGACGATCGGGGACGCGGCGCGCTTTTGCTTCCAGATCTACACGTCGGCCCGGCAACTCATGAGGCGAAGCGACCTGAGGTGCGAGGTGGTGGGCCCGGTGGAGCGCGGGGCGTGCGTGGCGTTGTTCGAGGACCGTCGGATGGCGGAGGCGATGAAGCTTTGGAGGCACCGGGCGACCGGGCGTTCCTGAACCCAAGAAAGGAGACCGATGCACAAGGACCTGTTGGCGCACGACCCTGGACGATGGATTCCGAAGCTCGAGGCCATGTTGCCCCGCGGGCAAGTGGTGACGACGGCGTCGGAGGTGGAGCGGTTGTCGAAGGATTTCTACTGGTATTCGCCGGTGCTGGAGCGGCAGTTGCGGGACAAGCGCGGGGACGCGGCGGTGCGGGCGCGCAACGTGGGGGATGTGCGCGAGGTGTTGTCGTTCGCGTCACGGGAGGGGGTGCCGGTGACGGTGCGCGGGGCCGGGACGGGGAACTACGGGCAGTGCATCCCGTTGCGCGGGGGGATCCTGCTGGACCTTGGGGAGCTGGACCGTGTGCTGGCGATCACGGGGGACGGCTGCGCGGTGTGCGAGCCCGGGGCTCGGCTGGGCGTGGTGGAATCGACGGCGCGGAAGGCGGGATGGGAGCTGCGGTGCTACCCGAGCACGTACCAGAAGGCGTCGGTGGGCGGCTTCCTCGCGGGAGGGTCCGGGGGGATTGGGTCGATTACCCACGGCGTGTTGCGGGACAACGGGACGGTGCGTCGCATTCGGTTGATGACGGTGGAGGAGGAGCCGCGGGAGGTGGTCTTGGAAGGGGGTGACGTGCTGCGTGCGTTGCATGCGTGGGGCACGACCGGGGTGATGGTGGAGGTGACGGTGGCGCTGGCGCCGAGGGTGGACTGGGCGCAGCTGGCGGCGTCGTTCCCGACGTTTGACGGGTGCCTTGGGTTTGCGGAGGCCGTGGCGAACGGGGACGGGTGGAGGAAGCGGCTGGTGTCGGCGTTCGAGTGGCCGATCCCGGCATGGTTCACGCCGTTGGTGAAGTGGGTTCCGAAGGGGGAGGCGCTGGCGTTCTTCGAGGTGGCGCAGGACCAGCTTGGGGCGCTGGAGCGCGAGGTGGCGGAGGCGGGCGGGGTGGTGGCGTTCGTGTCGCCCTACCATGAGCCGCGGCGCGGGGCGCAGTTGTCGGACTACACATGGAACCACACGACGTTGTGGGCGAAGAAGGCGGACCCGACGCTGACGTACTTGCAGGCGGGGTTTGATCCGGTGCGTGTTCGGGAGCAGATCGCGTCGTTGAAGGAGCGGTTCGGGGACGAGCTGTTGATGCACATGGAGTACCTGAAGTCGGGTGGCGTGGTGGTGCCGGGGGCGTTGCCGGTCGTGCGGTTCACGTCGGAGGCGCGCTTGCAGGACATGATCGACCACTGCGGGCGGATTGGGGTGGGGATTGCGAACCCGCACATCAACCACCTCGAGGGGAGCGGGCGTTGGAGGCCGGACGACGCGAAGCTGGTGGCAAAGGGGGAGTACGACCCGAGGGGATTGCTGAACCCTGGGAAGATGGCGGGGTACACGCCGGGGCGGGTGGCGGCGTAGGGAGGTCAAGGCATGAGGACATGGATTCCAGACGAGCGGTTCCTGCCGTACATGACGTGGAAGCAGGTGGAGGCGTTGCCGCGGGAGCGGGCGCTGGTGGTGGTGCCGACGGCGGCGATCGAGCAGCACGGGCACCATCTGCCGCTGGCGACGGACACGCTGCTGAACAACTACCTGCTGGGGCATGCGCTGCGGTTGTTGCCGGCGGAGTTGCCCGTGTATGCGCTGGCGCCGGTGTGCTACGGGAAGAGCAACGAGCATCATGGGTTTCCGGGCACGTTCGCGTTGTCGCGGGAGACGTTCGTGTCGGTCCTGAGGGACCTTGGGGCGAGCCTGAAGGCGGGCGGGTTCCGGAAGCTGGTGTTCTTCAACTCCCACGGTGGGAACCACTCGTTGGTGGACGTGATGGCGCGGGATCTTCGCGCGGAGCTGGGGCTCACGACGTTCTGCCTGTTTGGCGGGGGCCCGGCGTCGGGGCTGGGCGAGCAGGAGGCGAGGTACGGGTTCCATGCGGGGGAGGTGGAGACATCGCTGCTGCTGGACGCGACGCCGGACCTCGTGCGGACGGGGGAGTACACGTCGAGCTACATTCGGCGCGTGGGGGAGCCGGGCGCGCTGATGCCGGAGTTTGCCTACGCGACCTACGCATGGCTGACGCGGGACGTGTCGCCGACGGGGGTGATGGGCGACCCGGGGCCGTCGGATGCGGCGAAGGGCCGGCGTTGGCGGGACGAGATGGCGGGGCGCATTGCGGCGGCGCTGGCCGAGATGGTCGAGTTCCGGCACCGGTTCGAGGGGTAGGCGAGGCGAGCGCGGGGAACGTCGATGGTCAATCGCGAACAACCCATGACAAGCGAGGCGGGCCCCATGGTGGATTGCGGGGATGGTGTCCGGCTGGTGCGCGACGTGGAGTGCCGGTTGTCGGACGGGACGGTGCTGAGGTCGGACCATTACCTGCCGCCCGGGGGCGGGCCGGCGCCGGCGTTGCTGGTGCGGCAGCCGTACGGGAAGGACATCGCGACGACGGTGGTGTACGCGCACCCGGTGTGGTTTGCGCGCCACGGGTACGTGGTGGTGGTGCAGGACGTGCGCGGGCGCGGGGCCTCGGGCGGGGATTTTTACCCGTTCGTGAACGAGGAGCGTGACGGGCACGAGACGATTGAGTGGCTGGCGCGGCGGGCGGAGTGCAACGGGCGGGTGGGGATGTACGGGTTCTCGTACCAAGGGGTGACGCAGTTGCTGGCGGCGGCGCGCCGGCCGGCGGCGCTGCGGTGCATTGCGCCATGGATGACGGCGGGGGACCTGCATGGGGGGTGGTTTTACCAGCACGGGATGTTGCGGTTGGCGTCCACGGTGGGGTGGGCGACGCAGATGCTGCGCGGGGACGCGCACCGGATGGGATTGGAGGAACCGGCGCGGGCTTTGGATGCGGCATGGGCGAGCCCCGGGGCACACCTGCATGCGGCGCCGTACGCGGGGATCGCGCACCTTGTGGCGGAGGGGTTGCCGGGGTACTTCGCGGACTGGGTGAGGCACGACGAGCCCGGGCCGTACTGGGAGCGGCAGGACATCTCGGGCCGGTGGGATGCGTTGGACGTGCCCGCGTTGCACCTTGTGGGATGGCACGACCTGTACCTGCACGGGGGGATGCAGTTGTTCGAGGAGATGTCGCGGGCCCGGGGCGGGGCGGGGCGGGACCAGCATTTGGTGGCGGGGCCATGGGTGCACATCCCGTGGGGCTCGCAAGCGGGGGAGGTGGACCATGGGCCGGAGGCGATGCTGGACACGGACGGGTTGCTGCTGAGGTGGTTTGACCATTGGCTGAAGGATGCGGGGACGTTCGCGGGGGAGCCCGCGGCCCGGTTGTTCGCGATGGGCGAGAACCGTTGGCACGCGCTGGGGGCATGGCCGGGCCGGGGAGGGGAACGGGTGCAGCGGTGGCACCTGCGTGGCGGCGGCCGTGCGAACGGGTTGCGAGGGGACGGGAGGCTTGAGACGGAGCCGGCCGTGGGGGACGAGCCCCGGGACACCTACGTGAACGACCCGGACGTTCCCGTGATGGCGCCTGGGGGGCCGTTGGCATTGCAGGGTTGCTTCAACCAAGCCCGGCTTGAGCAGGGGAACAACGTGCTGGTGTACACGTCGGCGCCGATGACGAGGCGCGTGCACGTGTGCGGGACGCCCCGGGCGGTGGTGCACGTGCAGTCGTCGGTGGGGGATTGCGACATGGTGGTGAAGCTGGTGCGGGTGCAGGCGGACGGGCGGGCATGGAACTTCTCGGTGGGCGGGGCGAGGTCGTCGTGGTTGTTCGGGGCGGGCGGGCACCGGGCGGACGTGGTGAACGAGTGGGTTTTCGACCTTGAGCCGACATCGTGCGTCCTGGGGGTTGGGGAGCGGCTGCGGGTGGAGGTGGCGAGCTCGGCGTTTCCGTTGTTTGACCGGAACCCCGGGAGCGGGGTGCCCGCGCGGCTGGCAGGGCCGCGAGACTGGCGACGGGCGCGGCAGCAGGTCCTGCACACGTCGTCGCGGCGTTCGCGGGTGGAGTTGCCGGTGCTGGAGGAGGGGGTGGCGGCATGAGCGAGGGGTGTGGGCGGGCGATGGTCGCGGTGCGGGGCTTGAGCAAGGGCTACGGGCGTGGCGCCTCGATCCTTGAGGGGGTGACGCTGGACGTGGCGCGGGGGGATTTCGTGAGCCTGATTGGGCCCTCGGGCTGCGGGAAGTCCACGTTGCTGAAGCTGGTGGCGGGGCTGGTGCCGCCGACGTCCGGGGCGGTGGAGGTGGACGGGATGACTCCGGCGAACGCGCGGCAGTTGATGTCGTTCATCTTCCAGGAAGCGACGTTGCTGCCATGGCGGACGGTGTTGGGGAACGTGGAGCTGGGGCTGGAGCTGGAGCAGTCGGTGGACCGTGGGCGTCGCAGGGCGGTGGCGGAGGAATTGCTGGGGCTGGTGGGGCTGGGGGACGTGGGCGGGCATTATCCGAGGCAGCTTTCGGGGGGGATGCGGATGCGGGTGTCGATCGCGCGGGCGCTGGCGACGCGGCCGGGGCTGCTGCTGATGGACGAGCCGTTCGGGGCATTGGACGAGATGACAAGGGATCGACTGAACGAGGAGATGCTGCGGCTGCGGGAGGAGCAGGGTTGGACGGCGTTGTTCGTGACGCACTCGGTGGCGGAGGCGGTGTTTCTTTCGACGCGGGTGGTGGTGTTGAGGGCGAAGCCTGGGCGGGTTCACCGGGAGATCCCGGTGCCCTTCGGGTTCCCGAGGAGGGCGTCGTTGAGGAGCGCCCCGGGCTTTCTTTCGTTGGTGGGGGAGGTGTCGTCGGCGTTGCGCGGGCTGGACGGGAACGGGGTGGAAGGAGGTGCGGGATGAGGAGGTTTCTCACGGGGGCGGCATGGCCGCTTGGGGTTTTGGCGCTGGTGGTGGCGGGTTGGCAGGCGGCGACGGTGTGGCTGGCGATCCCGCCGTACATCCTGCCGGGGCCGGCGCGGGTGATGGGTGCGGGGATGGAGCGGCACGAGAACCTGCTGCTGGCGGTACGGACGTCTGCGGTGGCGGCGGCGGGCGGGTTTGGGGTGGCGGTGGTTTGCGGGGTGCTGGCGGCGGTGGTGCTGGCGCAGTCGCCGTTGGTGAGGCGTTGCCTTGTGCCGTACACGATCCTGTTGCAGACGGTGCCCGTGGTGGCGGTGGCGCCGTTGATCCTGATGTGGTTTGGGAGCGGGCTGCGGTCGGTGGTGCTGGTGGTGGCGATCGTGTGCCTGTTCCCGATCATCGCGAACACGACGCAGGGGTTGGTGTCGGTGGACCGGAACCTCCTTGACCTGTTCCGGATGTCGAACGCGACGCGGTTGCAGGTGCTGGTGCGGCTGCGGTTGCCGCATGCGTTGCCCGCGTTGTTCACGGGCCTGCGGATCTCGTCGGGGTTGTCGGTGATCGGGGCGTTCACGGGCGAGTGGTTCGCGTCGTCGAACACGGTGGGCCAGGGGGGGCTGGGCTACTCGATCATCTATGCGAACAGCCAGCTCCAGACGGACTACCTGTTCGCCTTGGTGCTGGCGTGCGCGGCGCTGGGCTCGTCGTTCTTCCTCGCGGTGGTGGGGTGCGAGTGGCTGATGCTGCATCGGTGGCATGAGTCGGCGTTGCCGCGGGAGACGGAGTAGGACGGGGGGGAAGGCGAGGCCATGCTGCGTTGTTGGACCAAGGAGGGCTGGTGGTTGGTGCGTCACCCGGACCATGCGCGACTTGCGGGCGAGTTCGCGGCGCACTGGGGCAACCGGTTGTTCCGGGTGCCGGAGCCGCGGCCAGACGTGGTGGAGGGGGTGCGCCGGCATGACGACGGGTGGGCGGCGCGGGACGAGCGGCCGTTCCTGACGCGGCAGGGGAAGCCCTCGGCGTTCGGGGCGGACCTTGTGGGGAAGTACACGGCGTTCGAGGAGATCGACCTGCCGGAGTACCTTGGGGTGCGCGGGCGGGCGCTGGAGGTGGTGGCCGGGGAGAACGCGTACGCGGCGATCCTGATCTCGATGCACACGTGCAACCTGCTGACGGAGCATGCGGACCGATCGACGATCCGCGTGGCGGAGTTGCCCTTGCTGGATGCGTTCGTGGAGGGGCAAAGGCGGAGGCAGGCGGAGCTGAGGGAGGCGTGCCTTGCCGGGGGCGGATTCCAGCCTTGCGACCTTGGCGCGGGGCGGTTGGACGAGCATTTCCGGGTGTTGCAGGCGTGCGACAACCTGTCGTTGCTGGCGTGCGTGGACTTCGAGGGGCCGGCACACCTGCTGCATCCGTTGCCGACGCGGGATGGCGGGGAGAGGACGGTGCGGGTGGAGCGGGTTGGGGCGCGGAGGTTCCGGCTGGATCCCTGGCCGCTGGACGTGGCGGAGCTGCGGTGCGAGGTGCCGGCGCGGCATGTGGAGGGGCATGTGTTCGGGGAGGTCGAGGAGCTGCGCGGGCGTCATGCGCGGGCGAGGGAGGAGCTTTTGGCGGTGGTGATCGAGCGGTGAGAACCCATGAGGAGAAGAACACGATGAGGAACCTTGCGAGGACACGTCCGCTGGCCCTTGTGCTGGGGATGATGCTGCGGGCATGGATGGCGACGGGCGACGCGGTGGCGGGCGAGCTGACGCCGGTGACGATGCAGCTGGACTGGAAGCCGAACGTGCAGTTTGCGGGGCTGATCGTGGCGCTGGAGAAGGGGTATTACCGGGAGGCGGGGCTGGACGTGCGGCTCAGGCCGGTGGACGCGCAGATGAAGGTGGTGGAGGCGGTGGAGGCAGGGACGAACTGGATTGGGTGCTCGGAGTCCGGGGTGTTGCTGGGCGCACGGGCGAAGGGCGCGCGCGTGAAGGCTTTTGGGACGATGCTGCAAGGGAGCCCGTTCTGCCTGATGAGCCTGAAGGGGAAGGGCATCCGGACGCCGAGGGACCTGCGTGGGCGGACGGTGGGGGTGCATCCGGACGCGGACCTTGCGTTGGACGTGGTCCTTGCGTCCGGGGGCGTGCCGCGGTCATCGATGCGGACGATTGACGTGGCGCACTCGACGGAGCCGTTGACGGGCGGGCAGGTGGACACGCTGATGGGGTACTTGATCGACGAGGTGGTGTCGCTGGAGACGGCCGGGCATGGGCTGGACGTGATACGGGGCCATGAGCACGGGTACGTGGCGTACAGCCAGGTTTATTGCGCGAGCGAGAGGACGCTCGGGATGCGGCCTGAATTGGTGAGGGCGTTCCTTGGGGCGTCGAACCGCGGCTGGGCGGAGGCCGCGAGGGACCCGGAGGCGGCGGTGCGATGGGTGGTGGGGAAGTACCAGCCGGGGGCGGACGCGGAGTACCAGCGGCGTTCGCTGCGGGAGATCCTTGCGTTGGCGCAGCTCGAGGGCGGGCCGGG
>CAIYFP010000210.1 GCA_903925515.1 uncultured Verrucomicrobiota bacterium | reverse complement strand
TCCCTCGGATACGACTCCACGAGGTCTGCCGGAGGATGCAACGCCACGTGCGGCTCGATGAAGGGCAGGTACAGGAAGAACGGCCCCTCCTTGCGCGCACGCAGGAAGCGGATCGCTTCCTCGACCATGTATTCCGGCGCGCGTCGCCCGCCCTGCCAGTCGCCGGCGTTCACGACCCCGTTCGTCCGTCGTAGGTGCCCCGGCACGGGCCGCGAGTTGAAAGGGATCTTCTCCCCGTTCCGCCACAGGTGCGGCGGATAGTACGAGTGCGCCACGGCCTGGCAGTTGTACCCAAGGAAGAGGTCGAACCCATGCCGGTGTGGCGCGCCGGCGCTGTCGGGGCGACCCAGGCCCCACTTGCCAAACGCCGCCGTGGCGTAGCCCTGTTCCTTCAGCAGCTCCGCCATCGTGCGGGTGGCCGCCTCGATCGGATGCTGGCCCTCGATGGGCTTGCCTGCCGCGTCGGTGGCCTGCCGGTTTCCCCGGATGTCCGCATGACCGAGGTGACGGCCCGTCAGCAGGACGCAACGGGACGGGGCGCACGTGGGCGCGCCGGAATAGTGCCGGGTGAAGCGACGGCCCTCGGATGCCAGCCGGTCGAGGTGGGGCGTGCGGATTTTCTGCTGGCCGTAGCTTCCCAGCTCCGCCCAGCCAAGGTCGTCGGCCACCATCAGGACGATGTTCGGACGCCTCGAGCCCGCCGCCGACACGGCGCCCGATGCGAGGGAGAGCATCCCCGCAACGAGAAGGCCGAGACGGATGAAGACAAGGGGCTTCGTGAAGCGCATGGCCGTGAGCTCGCCGGCTAGACCCGGATGAACACCTTGCGTCGCCACAGCCACAGGCAGCAAAGCCACAGCAACAGGAGCACCGTGGCCCCCTGTGCCAAGGGCGCATAAGGCCCGGCCAGCAGCGTCCAAAACGTCCGGCCGCCCTCCAGCGCCCCCGGCCCGTGCACCGCCAGCACGAGCGTGTTCAGGTGGTTCGTCGTGTTGGCCTTGAAGAAGCCCTCCCAAAGATGGGCGATCACGTACATGAAGATCGAGTTCGTCCCCACCACGACGAACGGGAAGAACAGCCGCCGCCACCCATGCACGTCCGCCAAGGCATGGAACAAGGCCATGAACAACGCGCACCAGCCGCCGCTGAACAACACCCATGACGGCGTCCAGATCCGCTTCACGCTTGGGCACGCGCCCGTCTGGTCGAGGACCGTCCCCGCCAGCAACCCGGCCAGCCCGGCCACCACCAACGACCCGAACCGGCGCGACGGCGACACGTCCGTCCGCCGCAGCCATTGGCCCGCCAGCAACCCCAGCACCATCGTGCCCAGCGTCGGGATGAAGCTCAGCGTCACGTACCCGCCCCCATTGTACGTCCATGGCTTCGTCCGGGGGAACAGGTTCAGGAACCATGCGTCAAAGTCATGGGCCGGGTTCACGTTCTTGTTCCAGTGCGCCGCGAAGCCCGAGAGCCAGTGCGGCCAGTCCTTTTCAACGCCCACCGTCGTGGGATCGAAGCCCGGCGGCGGCAGGGGATGCGCCGCAAAGAGCGCCCAGTAACCCACGAGGATCGCAACCAACGCACCCACCTGGAACCGGACCCCTCGCCAAGCAAGGAACCCCAGGAAGACGTACCCGAGGCCAATCTGCGACAGCGTGTCCTCCAGCGTGAACCGCGTCAGCGTGGAACCCGTCGATCTCAGGAACACCCCCAGCGCAACCAACGCGAACGCCCGCCACAGGGTGTGCAGCCACATCCCCGACATCCCCTGCCCCCGCGCCCGGCGGTTCGCGATCGACCACGGCAACGCGCAGCCCACAAGAAACGAGAACGACGGCTGGATGAGGTCGTGCAACGTGCACCCACGCCACTCGACATGGTCTTGCTGGTGGGCCAGGAACGCCCAGAAGCCCGACCCGGGAAGGTTCCGGGCCACCGCATGCAGGCCAAGAACCTCGCCCGCCATCAACAACATCACCCAGCCGCGATAGGCATCGATGGAGGTCGCCCGCTGGGGCGCCGAAACCGTAGGGGATTCCATGCACCCGAGAGTGCCCCGCCCATCATCCCGGGACCAAGCCGAAAGCCGCCATGAAACCGGCGGAATCCCCGGAGTCGCCGGCAGCCCCCGGATGGACGGCACGGACCCGAGAGGCCCAGGGCACTTGAAGAAAGGGAATTGGGGCCGGAGGTGGTGCCCGCG
>CAIYFP010000209.1 GCA_903925515.1 uncultured Verrucomicrobiota bacterium | reverse complement strand
GGGGGGCCAAGGCGTCATTCCCCTGCATGGGGATGCCCGAGTTATTTGGAGGAGTGAAGCCATGCGGACCTTCGGATCCATCCGTTTGCCAATCCGTCCGCGTCCAAGGCCGGAGCCGTGAACCGCTGGACTTTTTGCGCAGGGATCAGGGGAGGCCTGATCCCTTGGCCCCTCGCGTCCCGCAGCCTCCCTCCTCCTTGATGCCATGCACGGGTTCCCGCTTGGAACTTCAACGGACCGGTCCATGGTCCTACCATGCTTCGTCCGTGGTACCTCGCCGCATGGTTCCGTGCGGTCCTTGCTCCCGTTGTATTCGTTGCGGGCCACCGCGCCTGCGGCCAGCCAAGCAAGGCCATGGATGCCCTCGACTTCCGCGAGGTCGTCAAGAAGGGCAAGGATCGGGTGTTCCCTGCCGTTGTCTTCATCAAGTGCGTCCGTGAGGATCTCCAGCGCGGCGAAAAACGCAGCCAGGAAGTCTCCGGAAGCGGTGTCCTCGTGAGCTCAGACGGCGAGGTCCTCTCCAACTGGCACGTCGTGGACAAGGCCACCGAGGTCCGCTGCCTCCTCTATGATGGCCAAGCCTTCCCCGCCAAGGTCCTCGGTGCCGACAAGGACACCGACGTCGCACTCCTCAAGCTCAACCTCCCCAAGGACGCCAAGCCCCTTCCCTTTGCCGCACTCGGCCAGTCGTCCCACCTTACCGAGGGCGACTTCGTCATGGCCATGGGCGCCCCATGGGGACTCAGCCGCTCGGTCAGCATCGGCATCATCTCCTGCACCCGACGCTACCTCCCCGGCTCCTCAGAATACTCCATCTGGCTTCAGACCGACGCAGCCATCAGCCCCGGAAACTCCGGCGGTCCCCTCGTCAACGTCCACGGTGACGTCGTCGGGCTCAACACGCGCGGCATGATGGCCGGCGGCGGTGACATGGGGTTCACCGTGCCCATCGAGGTCGCCAAGGTCGTTGCCGACCAAATTCGTCGGGACGGCCGCATGCAATGGGCATGGACCGGCGTCCAGCTCCAGCCGCTCAAGGACTTCAACCGCAACGTTTATTTCCCCCACGATACCGGAGTCATGGTTGCCGAAACAGACCCCGAGAGCCCCGCGCGGCGCGCTGGCATCGTCGCCGGCGACCGCATCCTTTCCGTCAACGGCACCCCCGTCGCGGGCGTCACCCAAGAGGACATTCCCGCGATCAACCGACTCCTCGGCCTCCTTCCCATGGGCAAGCCCGCCTCGCTCGCCCTCGCACGGCGCGACTCCAGCCTGACCGTCGAGGTGACCCCACGTGCCAAGGGCAAGGTCGAGGGAGACGAGCTGGATTGCCCGCGTTGGGACTTCACCGTCAAGGCGATCAACCAGTTCGACAACCCGGACCTATTCTTCCATCGCAAGGAAGGCGTCTTCATCTTCGGCATCCGCTTCCCCGGCAATGCCGCCAACGCCGGGCTCGCCCAGCAAGACATCCTCCTCAAGATCGACGGCCACGAAGTGAAGACCCTCGCCGACGTCCGGGCCGCGCACCAAGCTGCCCTTGCCCATGTCGAGTCCAAGCACCGCGCCCTTGTCGCCATCCTGCGTAACGGCGAGCTACGCCAGGTCGTCCTCGACTTCTCGCGCGTCCATGCCCGTGAGTAGCGCCGCCACAAAAAAAGGGCCGGGTTGTGCAAGCGGGCCCTTGGAAAATCCGGGCGGCACCACCGCCGTCCCGCCGTGTCAGAGCTTCTTGACCCGGACGTTCTTGTAATAGACGACGGACTTCGGGTCGTGGGCTTGGAACGCGAACGTGCCTTGGTTGAGCTTGCGCTCAAAATCCTTCCCGGGCTTCCGCCCGGCCTCCTCCTTGAACTCGTTCACCAGCTTGCCGTCGAGATAGATGCGGACCGTGTCACCCTTCACCACCACATGGTGCGTGTACCACTGGTGGTCCTTCACGTGGATCTCCTTCACGTCCTGCACCGCGTACACCGAGCCCGACTTGCGCCAGTCGCCTTGGGTCTGGTTCACCTGCGTCTCGTACCCACCCCACGGCCAACCCGAGTCTTGGTACTTCGTGTGGATGTACACGCCGCCGTTCGAGCCCGGCTCCGTCAGGATGTCCACCTTCATCTCGAAGTCTTTGAACGGCGCAAGCGCGCCGATGTAGAAGCAATGGCTGCGCTCCCCGCTCGCCCGCAAGGCCCCATCTGCGATCTTCCATGAATCCGGCCGCTCGTTGACCAACCAGCCGTCCCAGGTCCCGTCAAAAATCACCGTGAACCCCTCCGGGTCCACCTTGCCCAGCCGCGAGCCCGGCGCCCCCACCGACGCCACCGGCGCCGATCCCCTCACGGCGGGCACCGCGTCCACCGTGACCGCCTTCTTCTCTTCGACCGTCACCGTTGCACAACCCGCCAAGACGAGGGCGGCCATCGAAAGGGGAAACAACATCTTGCTCATGCGCCGCAAGTTCTCCCCGCACCCCTGCCCCTTGGCAATCGCGAAGTCATTCGCGAGCCATTTGCCGCTCGCCCCCTCTTGCCCCCGGCCCCAGCCTTGTACCCATGTCGTCGCACCTGCTCCTCGTGGACGCCCATCATTATGCCTTTCGTTCCTTCCACGCGATCCGCTCGCTGAACGCCCCTGACGGCTCCCCCACCAACGCCATCTTCGGCTTCATCAAGACCCTGCAAAAAATCGTCGGCATCCTCGCCCCGACCCACGCCTGCATCGTTTGGGACGCCGGCCTCGACCCCGAGCGCACCCGCGAGCTTCCCCAGTACAAGGCCAATCGCTCCGAAACCCCGCAGTCCCTCTCCCTTCAAATCCCCCAGATCATGGAATGGCTCGACGCCGCTGGCTGGCCCCAGCTCGTCCAGCCCGGCACCGAGGCCGACGACTGGATCGCCACCCTCGCCACCCGTGCCTCCCGGCTCGGCTGGGTTGTAACCATCGCCTCCGCCGACAAGGACTTCCTGCAACTGGTTCGCCCCGATGTCCGCCTCCTGAACCCGAATGACAAGTCCGACCGCCCATGGGGCCCCGCCGAGGTCGAGGGCAAGACCGGCGTGCCCCCTGCCCTTGTCGCCGACTGGCTCGCCCTCGTCGGCGACTCGGTGGACAACATCCCCGGCGTCCTAGGCGTCGGTCCCAAGACGGCCGCCGACCTCCTCAACAAGTTTGGCTCCGCCGACGCCGTCCTCGCCGCCGCCCCGAACATCAAGGCGGAAAAGTTGCGGGCCGAGCTCCTCGGATCCTCAGAAACCCTCCGGCGAAACCGCGTCATGGTCCGCCTCAAGTGCGACCTCCCCGACGGCCCGGAACTCCAATCCCTCGCCCCCCGCCCCCGCAACCCCTCTCTCCTCCGCCCCATGTATCAACGCTGGAATTTTCGAAGCCTCCTCGCCGAGCTCGGCCCCGAAGACGGACCCTTGCAAGGCGAGCTCCTTTGATGCGCCGGATTCCCTGCCCACGCCATCGAGTCACCCCGCCGCCTCGCCCCACAACCCCAGCGTCCTCAACACCGCCCGCACCCGGGGAACCTCGTGCGTGCGAAAAAGATCCGTGCGCCCCAACGCCGCGAGCACCGCGAAGAATGGCTCCGCGCAACGCACGTCGTCCTCGAAACACTCGAATGCATGCGGCAACGCATGGCATGTTGGAAACCCAAGGCATCTCAGCCGGAACGTGTTCAGGAACACCCGCATCTGGTGCCGGATGCGCGTCGCGGAGTCGTTCAGGTTCCGGTAATAGAACCCGAGCCCCGGGTCGATCCACGCTCGCGTCACGCCATTCGACGTCGCCACCTCCAGTTGCCGTGCGAAATGCTCGTACAGCATCGCGGCGGGGTCCGCCCCGAAGTCGAAGTCCCCCACCTCCCGCACGTTCGCGCCCTGCACATGGCACAGGATCACCGCCCCGCCATGGTCCGCCACCATCCGGAACATCTCCGGCGTCCGCACGTTCCCCGTCAGGTTCAACACCCGCGCACCCGCCTCGAAGCACGCCCGCGTCACCTCCGGATGATATGTCTCCACCGACACGACATGGCCCTCCGCCGCCAGCTCGCGAACCACCGGGATCAAGCGGCTGCACTGGCGCGCCTCCTCGACCCGCTCGGCCTGTTCCAGAGACGACTCCGCCCCGATGTCCAGGATTGCCGCCCCCTGCGCCGCAAGAATCCTTCCCCTGCGTATCGCCGCCCCCGCCGACAGGCTCACGCTCTCGCGGTACCATGAGTCCGCCGACAAGTTGATCACCCCCATGAACTCCGGCCGGGCATTGCCATCAAAACGGCGCCCGCACACATCAAACGCCGCCACCTTGGCCTTCAGCGCCCCCTCATGCACCCGGGCCAACTCCTCCATGTCCTCAAGTCGAAGCATCCCGGCAGCCTGCCCCCTCGCCGCCGAACCGCAATCGGGTGATTTCATGCCGGGTTCCGCGCGCAAGCAGTTCCTGAATGCCCGCCTCCCGTCTCACGCTGCGCCGGCGGAGGGTTGAAAAGACAGGTGCTCATGGCGTTGGGCGTTACGGCGTGAAAAAGTCCATGCCGCCATCTGCACGGATTCCGAGATGCATGCAGCGGGGAATTCCTCACGCCATGACGCCATGACGCGGAGAATGCAGTCTAAGCCAGGACGAGTTCGTTGGGAGGGAAGTGATTGCGAAGCAGATGCTTGCGCAAGCCGAGGAGTGAGCGTCTGGCATAGATCCGGAGATCAATCGACGAATCACCAAAGGATTGCAAAGAGCGAGAACGC
>CAIYFP010000208.1 GCA_903925515.1 uncultured Verrucomicrobiota bacterium | reverse complement strand
GGCTTCTCCGTCCGGCAGGTCATCGACGTCTGCGCCCGCATCTCCGGCAAGCCCATCCCGGTGGTCGAGAAGCCCCGCCGCCCCGGCGACCCGGCCCGCCTGATCGCCGCCGCCCAGCGCGCCCGCCAGGACCTTGGATGGCAACCCCGCCTCCCCAACCTTGAGGACATCGTCGCCACCGCATGGGATTGGCATCAACGCCACCCAGACGGTTACCCGGATTGAGCCGCTACAACTCAGTTGGATCGGTCGTGCTTGCTCGACCCGCTTGCGCAACTCCTTCGCCGTTCGCTCGTCACGGGCCTCGTGCCGGCCCGCGACCCGCGAGCGACCCCATTCACCGGTGCACGTCGTGAAGGCCTTCCATCGCGTCGTCGGGGTCATGTCGGGCACGAGCCTCGACGGCATTGATTGCGCCCTGTGCCAATGCGCGGCGGATGGCCTTCGGCTGGAGAGGACGTGGTCGCGGCCGATGCCCAACCCCATGGCCCGGCGCCTACGCGCCATCGCAAGCGGCATCGCCACGTCTTGGGAGTGCGGCCAAGCCCACCACGACCTGGGTCGGTTGTACGCGGACGTCGTCGGGGAGGGGCTTGGCAAGGAACGCGTGGACGCGGTTGGGTTGCATGGGCAGACGGTGTTCCATCGTCCGGATGCACGGCGACCAGCCACCTGGCAGATTGGCGAGGCGGCATGGTTGGCCCAGCGGGTGGGTGCGCCGGTCGTGTCCAACTTCCGCGCCGCCGACATGGCGGCGGGTGGGGAAGGCGCACCCCTTGCCACCCTGTTTCACCACGAGGCCTTTTCGAGCCAGGGCGCTTGGACCGCCGTGCAGAACCTCGGCGGCATCGGAAACGTCACGTGGATCGACCGCACCCGGGCATCGGAACGGATCCTGTCCTTCGACACCGGCCCGGCGAACGTGCTGCTCGATCTTGCATCCAGCCTCGCCAGCAACGGTCGCGAGGCCTTCGATCGCGACGGCCGACGCGCGGCGTCGGGAACCGTTGATGAACGCCGGTTGGCCGGGTGGCTGCGGCATCCGTTCTTGCGTCGCAAGCCTCCCAAGAGCACCGGGCGGGAGATGTTTGGAGAACCGTTCCTAGCCCGCGTCCTGGCCGAATGGCCTGGGGCCCTCGCCAACGGGGGGCGCGACCTGCTGGCGACGTTGACCGCCTTCACGGCGCGCGGGATCGCATGGAGCTATCGCCGGCATTTGCCGCCGCCCACCCACGGATGCCCGGCGCGGATCATCCTGTCGGGGGGCGGCGCCAACAACCCGGTCTTGGTCTCAGCCATCCGGACGGCCGCGGGCGAGGTCCTGCCCGGGGTACCCATCTTGCTGGCATCAGACCTTGGCTGGCCCCCGCATGCGGTGGAGCCCGCCGCCTTCGCGTGGCTGGCCGACCGACACCTTCGCGGGCTGCCCGGCAACGTCCCGTCCACGACGGGCGCGCGCCGTGCCTGTGTGCTGGGGATGCTGACGCCACCCTGAGCCGGAACGCGATTCAGCCTAAAAACGGCAGTAGGTGTGGGGATCAGTCCGACCCTCCGGTGGAGCCAAAGGCTTGGCCCACGCTGTAGGCCGCGTGCCCTCACGCGGCGACAAGGATGCCGCACCTCCGTGCGCAGGGTGCAGAGCGTGGCAACGGCATCCTGCCGCGGGTCCATGCTCGGCAAGCGGCTAGAAGCCGCTTCCACTTTCACTGGGCCGGTCGATCAGGGCTTGTGACGGAGGACCACGGATGACACCGATGACACGGATCGGTCCAAGCCGGGAGGTCTCATCCATCGCGAAGGCGCCCAGGGCCCACGACGTGCTTCAATCCGTGTGATCCGTGTCATCCGTGGTTCTTGGCCCTTCGCCGCTTTCGGCCGGCGTCGAGGCCCACGAGCGGCCGCCTGCGCCCCTCCCCAACCTCACCTGCGGGG
>CAIYFP010000207.1 GCA_903925515.1 uncultured Verrucomicrobiota bacterium | reverse complement strand
GGCTGGAAGCCGCTTCCACCTTCACTTGGCCTTCCTGGAAGGTGGCGGCGGCATCTTGCCGCTGGACGTGACCCAGCCAGGGCCGAGACGGCTCTGCCACGGTTGCGCCGGGTGAGGGCACCCGGCCTACGACTGCATTCCTCGCGTCTTGGCGGCATGGCGTGGCGAATTCCCCGCTGCATGCATCTGGGAATCCGTGCAGGAGGCGGCATGGATTTTTTCACGCCAAGATCCGGGCCAAGGCAGGCCTGGGTGGATGGGGCCAGTGAAGCCTGCCCCGGCGGCCAACCGGCGGTTTCATGGGCTGACGCCATGATGCCAAGAGGACCTGGTTTTCAACCCTCGTCGGCGCAGCGTGATGGGAGAGCCGGGCACTCTGGAACGGATGACGCGCGGATCAGGGTCCTGAGGTAGGAGCTTGCATCGGCTCCCACGCGGCCGGGCCCCACGCGGGGCCCGGCCTTGTTGCTTGCCCACTCTCCCCTTGCCACGCCAAAGCCCACCTTGGGAACGTCTGGCATGTCGATTCCTTCTGAGTTCCAGAATGTCACCGCCGTGACCAAGGCCAACGTATACTTCGACGGGCGCGTCGTCTCCCACAGCATCCTGTTTCCAGACGGCTCCAAGAAGACCCTCGGGCTGATCTATCCGGGCTCGTATCACTTCGGCACCGACAAGGCCGAACGTATGGAGATTGTGTCGGGCTCATGCACGGTGAAGCTCGACGGCTCGGGCGAGGTCCGCGCCTACCCGGCCGGCTCCATCTTCGACGTCCCTGCCAAGTCCGGGTTTGACATCGCGGTCGAGTCCGGCGTCGCCGAGTACATCTGCTCCTTCATCGGGTGAGGCGCGTGGGTTGTCATGGCGGATGGCAAGCCATGAGCGGCCTTGGATTGCGAGCCGGCGCGGGGGTGCTGGTTCTGCTGGGGCTTGCCATCGCCCGGTTGCCGCTGGCTGCCGACCCGGTCTTCCAGCCGGAGCTTGAGGGACCGCCGCACGCGTACTTCTCGCGGCCGGGGCGGGACCGGTTCATCCGGACAATGGAGGCCTTGAAGGCCATGCCCGGCGCGCTCGACGGGTCCAGCGAGATTGCGTTCGTGCGGTCATTGCTGCGGGCGCTCGACATACCGGAGTCGTCCCAGCTCCTTGTTTTCTCCAACACCAGCCTCCAGCTCGGGCTGATCAACCCATCCAACCCGCGCGCATTGTACTTCTCGGACGACGTGTACGTGGGATGGGTGCCCGGCGGGAAGGTCGAGGTGGCGGCCGTGGACCCGGAGCTTGGAGCAGTCTTTTATCTCCTGCCGATCCCCCGCCCCGGCGAGCCGTTGCAACCGGACCGGTCGCGACGTTGCATGAATTGCCATGCCAACGAGGACACGCTCCACGTGCCCGGGCTCTCCATCCGTTCGGTCGCCCCGGCGGCGTCGGGCGGGAGCCTTGACTCGTTTCGTGCCGGCCTGTCCGGACATGGCATCCCGCTGTCGCAACGACTCGGCGGGTGGCATGTGACCGGCGACGGCGACGGCGCGGCGCACTTGGGCAACCGGATGGGTCGGTTGCAGTCGGGCGAGGTGACATGGACGCGGCTGGAGCCGGGCAAACGATTCGACTGGAGGCGCTACCCCGTGGCCACGAGCGACCTTGCGGCGCACCTGCTGCACGAGCACCAGGCCGGCGCGGTCAACCGCATCGCGCGCGCCCAATACCTCGCCCGGGAGCTCCGGGACGCAAAGACGTCCGGCGCGGAGGCGCGCCTTGACGCGGAGGCACGAGACCTCGCGCGGTACCTCTTGTTTGCCGAAGAGGCGGCGTTGCCGGCGCCTCTGGAGGATGGCGACCGGCGGTTCCGGGAGGATTTTGGGCGGGCCGGACGCGTCGTGGAAGGGCGTTCCTTGCGGGACCTCGACCTGCGGACGCGGCTGCTGCGGCACCGATGCAGCTACATGGTGCACACGGCGCAGTTTGACGGGCTGGAGCCGGCGATGCGCGGGCGGGTTCTTGCGTGGCTCGCCCGGGCCTTGTCGGACGGGCCAAGGCCGCCGGGCCTCGACCACCTCTCGGCCCCCGAAAGAACCGCGATCCGGGCCGTGCTGGCCCGCGAGGTGAGGGGGTTCGTCATGCCGTGATCGAGGGGGTTCGTCCCCATGGCCCCCCATGCCCGGCCGCAACAGCACGAGGGTGAGCCCGGCAGCCATGGGCACCAGAAAGCGGCGGGTGACCGCCTTGTCGGGAAAGCAAGGGGGCCATCCAACGGGAGGGTGGCATCCTTGGGCTTGATTCCGCGCACCTCGCGCGGCCGGCGATTGGGGACATGCTGACGGACGCCCTCGATGGGCGTCGATGGGCGTCGTCGATCAGGACCCTCGCGTCCGATGCGCGTGTGCCGGTCCATGTCAACGGCGTCGCGTCTTGATGTCTGGGGTTGCACTTTCGGTTCGGAACGACCTGGACCCCGCGTCCTGCGCGTGATTCGGGCCCGGGGGGCCTGTTCACGCATGCGATGGGGTGTCCCAATCGTGGGCAGTGCGGCAGGACCCTTTGACGCAAGGCCGCGTCTGTTGCCTCCGGACCTGATTGGGGCGATTCCGTGCGTGGTGAAACGAGCGAGTTTGGAATGCTCCTCGCATGGGTGATGGGCCCCGGTTGCGGGCTGAGCCCAGCGTGCCCGGGAGCGCGGGGTTGTTGGGACGTCAAGGCCAGCGGAACCCTCCCGACGGCGATCATGGGGAACAACGGGGGATGGGCCGTGAACTCCTCCGGCTTGGCCGGAAAACCCTGCGCCCGGTCTTGGGATCCAAGCTGGGGAACCGGCCCCCGAATGGTGCGCACGGCAGGACTTGAAGTTGGGGGGTGGAATGGTTGTTTAGGGCGAAATCCGGAGGTTTCCGCCTTGGTGCCCGATTGGTGCCAACGGAGAAAAGAGAACACGGCAGGGAGTCAAAGCCGAAAGCATTCCCGTAAGTGAAAGGAATTGCCCGGAAAATCGCCTTTTATGGGGAGAGTCTTTTTCACTTTGGGAGCTTCTCCCCGACAATCCAGTTGCCCAGAAAAAGGGGACGTTCGGAAGCCAAGGTTGAAGGCTCAAATGTAGCTCTTTTGAGCATGGTTCGGGCCGCGCCGCGCACCCCGGAGCCATGCCCAGGCAACCCTCGCCCGGTCCCGGGCACGCTGGCACCGGCCCCGGGCCAACCCGGCCGCACGTCGGGCGACCCGGCACCCGGCCGCCCCGGGGCAGGACGCGGCCACCGATGCCGACGACGACGACGCGGCGGGACTCCCCACGGGCGCCACGGGGTGCCGGTCCCCTTCAAGATTCGGGCCCGGCCGCTCCGCGCGCCCCGGGGACGGCGCCCAGGCAACCCT
>CAIYFP010000206.1 GCA_903925515.1 uncultured Verrucomicrobiota bacterium | reverse complement strand
GGCGTGGGGAAGGGGATCGACGGGGCCCGACCCCGCCGGGGGCGGGCCGGAGCGAAGCTCGAACCCCAAGCGTAGGTGGGTTCGCCTGCCGTCGATCCCGGCCTTCCACTCAGAGGAGGCATGGCCATCGTCGCAGCAATTGAGGGGCGATCCCTTGGGGTTCGCATCGGTTCGAGCAAATAGGCCCCGAACCAGCACCCGAGGGGGTCGGACCCCGTCGATCCGCCGTGAGTCTAGGTGTCCGCCCCCCGCAGGACGATTCGCCCCCCGTGGCGGCCCGTCCAAATTGATCCAAATCGGAATTTTCCAGAATTCGTGATCACTCGTGACCGCGCTTCTCGTCTGTAGGGGTGCCCCTCGGTTTCCCGAATCGGAGGGCTTCCCGAATTCCCTTTCCCGCCTCTTTCCCTTTACCAGTCCCACATTCAGCGCGTCCGCGACCGGGATCACCTGCCCGGCCCCGTGCGTTGCCTCGGTTCCTTTCCCCTGGGCCCCGTGCCCGCTCCCAACCCTTGAGGATTCCCATGAAGACTGCATTTGTCGCTGCCCTCGGCGCCGCCTCGCTCGTCGCATCCGCGGACGCCGGCTTCACCGGCTTCGTCGCCTTCAGCCGCAACGTCGGCGCGAACACCGTGATCGATGTCTTCGCCGCCACGACGAACGCGAGCGACAAGTTCCTCAACGTCTACAACGTCGTCTCGAACGGCACCTTCGTCCAGAAGGCGGGCATCTCCAACAAGACCTGGAAGCCCGACACCGCCAACTTCACGTCGACCCGCTCCGTGAGCGACGACAGCTTCATGACCGCCGGCACCTTCTCGGGCGGCGCGTACGGCGGCGAGTACTACGCCTCCGGCAACTCGAACGCCGACCCGAACTTCACGGGCACCTCGTGGAACGCCACGCTGGCCTCGCCGGCCGCGACGACCATCCCGAACAACGCGGGCTGGTACACCGGCGACCCGACCTCCGTCGACAACGGCACGGAAGTCCTCGCCAACGCCGTCGCCGGCGCCAGCCGCACGGACTCGGCCCTCGTGAGCTCCTCCGGCGGCTATGCGGCCCCGGCCAGCTCGCTCGGCGCGCAGTTCGGCATCTGGTGCTCGCACCTCGTCGTCGCGGGCAACAACAAGCAGATCGGCGTCGACTTCACCTTCAAGGCCTTCGTGTCCATCAAGGACGGCGTCAACGCCGCCACCACCCAGGCCGAGTACCGGTTCACCAGCCCGCCGGTCCCCGCGCCGGGCGCGATCTCGCTGCTCGGGCTCGCAGGCATGGTGGCTGGCCGCCGACGCCGCTGAACCAGCCAACGCACCGCATTGCAGGGCCCGCCCCGACCCAGAGTCGCGGCGGGCCTTGCTGCATCCGGGCGCCGTCAGGTGTTGCCTGCGGCCAAGGTGGCCCGGTAGGCCTCCCAGGCCCGGTCCAGCGAGTCCGGGATCATCCGCGTGGCGCCGATCACGCTCATGAAATTCGTGTCGCCGGCCCAGCGGGGCACCACGTGCCCGTGAAGGTGCTCCGGCAGCCCCGCGCCCCCGGCCCGGCCGACGTTGATGCCCACGTTCATTCCCTGCGGGTCGAAGGTCCGTTGGCAGAGGTCGATCGCCAGCTCCATCAGCGTCCAGAAGTGGGCGCGGTCCTCGGGCCGGTAGCGATCGATGGTGGGCTGG
>CAIYFP010000205.1 GCA_903925515.1 uncultured Verrucomicrobiota bacterium | reverse complement strand
TGTCATCTCTTCGGCATCCCTTGGATGGATGCCATGAAGACCTTGAGGCACCGGGTGTGGAACCGCGCGGGGTTCACCTTGATCGAGTTGCTGGTGGTGATCGCGATCATCGCGATCCTTGCTGGCATGCTGCTGCCGGCCCTGGGCAAGGCGAAGGAGCAGGCGCTACGCACGCAATGCTTCAACAACGAGAAGCAGATCCTCCTCGCGCACACCCTGTACCTCGGGGACAACAACGAGCGCATTGCACCGCCGAATTGCGGCGGCGCGGGCGGCGCGGCCAACAAGTCGCTCCCGGCCGGATGGCTTTACAAGCCGGGGTTCGCCCTGGCGTCGTCGGGCTCCAACTACGGGCCCACGCTGGGGTTGTTCTTCCCGGCGTTGCAAAGCCGCAAGATGTACCTGTGCCCGGCGCACCGGACGAACACGTCGGAGTGGAAGATCTCGACGATCAAGTTCACGTCATACCTGATGAGCGGCGTGGTGATCGACAGCCCCGAGAGCTTCGATTGGTCGGCGGGGGCCAACGGGCGGACGTTCAAGCAGTCGTCGTTCCAGCCCACGGACATGATCTTCTGGGAGACGGACGAGAAGGACCCGGGCTACTTCAACGACGGGTCGAGCTCGCCGGCCGAGGGTTTTTCCAGGCGCCACAACACGGGAGCGATCGTGGGGTTGATGGGAGGGCACGTGGAGTACCTGAAGTGGAAGCGGTACTACCAATTGCTGGCCGAGCCGATGCGCAACGCGCTCTGGTGCTTCCCCAACTCGCCCACGGGCCGGTAGCCATCGCATGCGAACCATCGTGAAGCCCCGCCTGTCCGCCGTCGCAACGGCCGTCGTGCTGGCCATGGGTTGCTCGCGCAAGCCCGACGCCGCCCGCGCCACGGCGGAGCTCGAACGCGTCCTGGCGGCGGCGCCGCAGTCGATGGCCTTGCAGGTGGCCGTGGCGGCGGCGCGCTCGAACGCCCCCGCCGCCAGCGTCATCGCCTTGCAGGAGGCACGGCGGCAACCCGGCCTCACGGCCGAGCAGTTGCAGGCCGTCGAGCAGGCCTCCCAGTCCATGGTCGCCGACCTGGTTCGACGCGCCGCCGACGGCGACGAGGCCGCCAAGGCCCAGCTCCAGGAGATCGAACGCTCGCGGTCGCAGTGACGGGGGCCTTGGGCATGGGGCGTCGGCGAGGCCCGGGCCATGCCGACGCCCCCGCTCACCCCATCTCGGCGACGGCGGCGGCGAAGGTGAAGCCGCCTCCAAAGGCGGCCATGCCCACGCGGCCGCGACGTCCCAGGGCCAGCATCTCGGCCAGGGCGATGGGGATGCTGCTGGAGGACGTGTTGCCATGATGGGCGACGTTGCTCACGACCCTTTCGGGCGGAACGCCCGAGCGTTGCTGGGCGGCGGCGATGATCCGGCCGTTGGCTTGGTGGGGCACGATCCAGTCGAGGTCCGGGAGCGTGGTCCCGGCATCGATGCATGCGTCGCGGAGCATGGCGTTCATCTGTCGCACCGCGAGCGGGAACACCTTCACCCCGTGCATCGAGACCGGGGAGCAGGCCCGTTCGCGGATGCGCCCCACGCTGAGGATCGCCCCGTCCTCGCCCCGGGCCGAAAGCAGGGGCCGGTGGAGCCGAAGGGGGGCCGAGGCTGCGGCGGATCCGCCCTCGACCACCACGGCCGTGGCCGCGTCGCCGAACACGATGGCGGTGTCGAAGTCCTCGGTGTCGAGGAACGCCGACATGGCCTCGGCCGTCACGACGAGGAACCGGGCTCCGGGACGGGCGCGGCAGGCGTCATGGGCT
>CAIYFP010000204.1 GCA_903925515.1 uncultured Verrucomicrobiota bacterium | reverse complement strand
GTCGTTCACGTCGGTGCGGTCCGTGGCCACGGTGACGCCGAAGGTCGTCTCGCCGACGGGCAGCTCGACCCATCCCACGACCTCGACGGCGAAGAGGTCGGTGGTGCCGCCGTTGCCGGGGATGCCGGGGAAGTAGCCGGGGGCGAAGGACGTGAGGTAGTTGCCCTCGATGTCCGTGAGGTCAAAGGGGATGGCGTCGCGCTCGAAGTTGACGGCGTCCACGTAGGACAGGCCGCCGGCCTCGGGGCCTGGGACGGCGTCGTTGGGAACAGGATTGCCGGAGGCGTCCACGAGGGTGCCGTTGAGCTGCCGGATGGCGCGCAGGTAGGAGTTGCCGATCTGGGTGTCAGGCGGGGCCTGGACGACCCGCACGGCGAAGCCGCGGTCGGTGGAGGTGGAAGGATCCAGGGCGAGCGAGGCAGGCAGTGTGGTCGTGCCGGCATGGACGCCCCAAAGCCCGGTTGCGAGGGCCATGGCTGCGGCCACGGCACGGGTATGGGATTTATTCATGATGTGATGACTCGAAAGCCCGACGTGCCATGCACGGCGGGGGAGGGGAAGGCAAGCAAGGCCTCACGGGCATGGCGAGCCATAATTCCTAAGCCTTGCTCGATCTGCTCCCGGAAATTCCTCGTCCTTCGCTTGTTGCGGGCCTGGTACTGGCCCGTGCCATGGGGGGCCATGTGCCCGTGGACATCCACGGCCTTGCTCCAGCACGCTCTGCCGATGATCAGGGCGTGGTTGTCGGACGAGCGGTTCGTCGAGGCGGTGGAAGGGGTTGCCCCGGGGGACAAGGGCTTCCGTGCGTGGTGGATTGGCCAGATGGGTTTTGTGGTGCGGGCGGGCGGGCGACGGTTCGTGATGGACCCGTACCTTTCGGACTCGCTGACCCGCAAGTACGCGGGGACGGACAAGCCGCATGTCCGCATGACGCAGCGGGTGGTGGACCCGGGACGGCTGGGACGGGTGGATGTCGTGACGGCGTCGCACGGGCACACGGACCATCTGGATGGGGAGACCCTTCGGCCCATGGCGGAGGCCAACCCCGGGATGCTTCTGGTCTGCCCCGAGGCGATCCGTCCCCTTGCCGTCGAACGTTCCGGGTTGCCCGGGGACCGCGTCGTTGGCCTTGACGCCGACGGCGACGGGGCCGTTCCGTCCATGTTTCACGGGGACGGATGGTCCATTCATGCGGTCCCTGCCGCGCACGAGGGCATGGATCGCGATCGGGACGGCCGGCTGCTGTATCTTGGCTTCGTGGTCCGCTGCGGGGGGTGGTGTTGGTATCATGCTGGCGACACCGTGCCGTGGCCCGGCCTTGCGGGGCGCGTGGCGGCGCATCGGCCCGACGTGGCCTTCCTGCCGATCAACGGGAGGAGGCCCGAGCGACGCGTCGCGGGCAACCTGTGGGGCCGCGAGGCGGCGGCCGTGGCGCGGGAAGCAGGCGTGGGGATGGCCATACCCGGGCACTTCGAGATGTTCGAGTTCAACACGGAGACCCCGGACGAGTTCGTGAGCGAGTGCGCGCGGCTTGGCCAACCGTTCCGTGTGCTGCGTGCCGGCGAGGGCTGGGGCGCGTCATCCGCGCTCGTCGAGGCCTAGTCCGAGCACGGCGACGAGCAGCCCGACCATGTTGAAGCCGGCATGGGCGACGCAGCACGCAAACAGGCTGCCCGTGCGCTCGTAGGCCCATGCCAGTCCCAGCCCGAGCAACGTGAGCGGCACAAGGGTCGGACCGTGCCCATGGGCCATGCCAAACAACAGGGACGACCCGAGCCATGCCCATCCGCGATGCCCTGCGTCGCGTCCGGCGGAGTACAGCACGCCCCGGAACAAGGCTTCCTCCACCACGGCCGCCGGGCCGACGGCGAGGAGGCCTAGGATGGCCTGCTGCCATGGGGCGGCCTTGCGGAGGAACTGCACGGAGGCTTGGGGTTCCGGGGAACGGCCGATGGCCTTGAGCAGTTCCATGATCCCGTGTTCCAGCGGGTACGTCACCATGACCGCTGCCACGGCCAGCGCGGCGCCCCATGCCGCAGGCACCAGGCCGGGACGCAGCCCAAGGCCCGAGGCCCATCCGTGGCCGTGGCTCCGGAGGAACAGGTGGACCATGGCCATGCCGGGCGCCTGCAACCCCAGCAATCCGAGCATGAGCCGCCAGAAGGTTGCATCGGGGCCCGACCCCAACCCTGTTGCGCGCAGGGCCAGTTCCGCGGCGATCCCGGAAGCCGCCACCGCCAGCAACACCCCGACGACAAGCCGCACGACCTCCTCCGGGCGCCAATGGCGGGCAGGGAGCCCCGGCCCCTGCAACAGGCGGTGCAAGGCGTGCGTCAAGCGGCCCCGTTCCCGTTGGCGCCTTGATCGGCCGTTGCCGCCGGGGTGGCCCCGGCCTCGGCCTCGGTGGCCCGGCGCCTTCGCCACACGTAGCGAAACATGATCACGCGCAGGGCGGCGGTGGCCGGGATGGCGAGGACGCCGCCCAGCACCCCCCCCAGCAACTGGGTGCCCACCATCACGGCCACAATGATCGTCAAGGGGTGGAGGCCGACGCGGTCCCCCATGATCTTGGGCGAGATGACGAGCCCCTCCAGCACCTGTACCACCGCATACACGCCGAGGACGGCGGCCGGAAGGTGCCATCCGCCGGAGGCGGCGAACGCGACGATCACCGCCGTGGTGCAGCTCACGGCGGCGCCGATGAACGGGATCATGGTCAACAACGTGGCGAGCATCCCCAGCAGGAACGCGTAGGGCAGGCCGACGACAAGGAATCCCGCCGTGTAGAGGGCGCCGTCGCAGAGCGCCACGAGCACCTGGCTGCGGAAGAAGACGATCAGGTAGTCGTTCACCGCGCGGAGGCAGAACACGAGCTCGTCCTTGAACCAGGACGTCCGCACCGGGAGGTATTCGGTCCAGCGTTGCTGGATGCCGCGTTTTTCCAGCAGGAAGTAGAACGCGTAGATGGGAACAAGGCACAGGCCGGCCAGCACGCCCACCCAGCCGGTCACCCGCCCCACCTGCTCGCCGATCCAGCCCCCGATCCCGGGCAGCAGGTTGCCGACCCATGCCGTAAACGAGCGCAACGTCTCCGGGCTGATGCCCCCGCCGGGCGCGCCCCGCCCGCGCGGAGGCTCCCCGACCGTGCCCCCGGCCGTCGTTCCCTCGCCCGAGGTCGCCGGGGGCGCGTTGGTCTGGCGCACGAACATGTCGCGCGCGGCCAGCACGCGCCGGACCATGGCGGGCGGGTTGGTTGCCCATGCGTCGAGCTGGCCCTTCAGCCGCAATGAATAGCCCGGGACCTTCTCGCCGAACTGCCTTGCCTCGCCCACGACCTGCGGAACGAAGCTCAGGAAGATCCCCGCCACCAACGCGCAGGCGGAAGCGAACACCAGCCCGATGGCCCTCGCGCGCGGCACCCGAAGCGACTCCATGCGGTCCACCAGCGGGTCCAGCAGGTACGCGAGCACGCCCCCGAGCGCCAGCGGCCACAACACCGGCGCGAGCAGGTGCAGCACGCGGCCAAGCCCCCATACCATGCCCGCCACCACCCCGCCCAGCGCCGCCAACGCAAGCGAGGTCAGCGCGAACCAAATGATCCTCGCCTGCTGCGGCGTCGGTGGCGGCATGGTTCCCATGGCGTCGTCCTTTTCCTCAAGCCATGCGCCGCGCCTTGTCCGACGCGGCGCGCACGGCGCCGATGAGCGCGGCCCGCAGGCCGGCCTTTTCCAGCTCATGCACCGCCTCGATCGTCGTGCCCCCCGGGCTGCACACGGCGTCCTTCAACGCCCCGGGATGCTGGCCCGTCTCGAGGACCATGCGTGCGGCCCCCAGCAACGTTTGCGCCGCCAGCCGCTGCGCCACGTCGCGCGGCAGCCCCGCCGCGACCCCGCCATCCGCGAGCGCCTCGATCATCATGAACCCGTACGCCGGGCCCGAGCCGCTCAGGCCCGTCACGGCATCCAGAAGCTTCTCCTTCACCTCGAGGGCAACCCCCACCGCCGAGAGCAATCCATGGACCGTGGCGGCGTCCTCGCGCGTCGCCGTGGCACCCCTTGAAAACGCCGAGGCGCTCGCGCCGACCAACGCCGGGGTGTTGGGCATCACGCGGATGCAGCGCGCGCCGTGGGCTGCCGCCTCAATGCGAGCCAAGGGCACCCCGGCGGCGATGGACACGACCAAATGACCGCCCCCCAGCACCCCGGCCAGCTCGCCCAGCACCTCCACCACCTGGTCCGGCTTCACCGCCACGAACAACACGCGAGCCTCCGACGCCACGGCGGCGTTGGACTCGAGCGCGCGGCCGCCCGTCTCGCGGGCGAAGGCCTCGCGCGCGCCGGGGGACGGGTCGCTCGCCACCATGTCTTGGGGGGCGACCTTGCTGGCCGCCACGAAGCCACGCGCCATGGCCGTCGCCATCTTTCCCGCGCCAAGGAAACCCAGCGTCTTCATTCCCCATGCCCTACCAGAAGCCCATGGCGGGCCGCGACCCTGAAAACGCCCGGCAAGGGGCCGGCGAACCCATGCCCGCACCCGCGCCACGGGCGTGGCGACGCCGGCCTCCGTTTTGACGCGGGAGGAGGCCGCCGACGAGGGTGCGGGCGATGATCCATCCGACCTATGACGGTTTCTATCCCGGCTGGCTTGAGACATGGCGCGCGGGAACGGGGCTACGGGACGAGACATGCCCTCCCGAGCATTGGCTGCAACACCTCTGGCGGCACCAACGCATCGTGCGGGACGCGCTGGTGCTGGCGGACGGGAGGGGGTTCAAGGTTCTGCACCCGGGGTTCTGGAACCGCGGGCCGGGGCCGGACTTCAAGGGGGCCATCCTTCGCTTCGACGACGGCCCGGCGGTGCATGGGGACGTGGAGATCGATGTCGAGGCGTCCGGGTGGGTAACGCATGGGCATCATGCGAACCCGGCGTTCCAACGGGTGATCCTGCACGGGGTGTGGTCGCGGCCGCGCGGCCCGGGGGCATTGCCGACATGGGTCATGAGCGACGCCCTCGAGGCACCGATGCGCGAGATGGTGCCATGGCTCGAGGGGGAGGCGCCCGGCCTGATCCCGGCCAACGTCCGGGGGGGGTGCTGCGCGCCGCTTCGCAGGCTTGGCGACGACGCGGTGCGGGGGTTGCTGGCGCAGGCCGCGCGGCATCGGCTTGAGCGGAAGGCCGGGGAGCTCCTGCATCGTGCCCGGCACCGGGGCTGGGAGGGCGCGTTGTGGGAGGGGTTGGTCTCGGCCCTCGGGTACCGGCACAACACCTGGCCATTGCGTTGTCTTGCGGAGTGGGTGTCGCCCGAGCACGACCGCATGGACGTGGTGGGGGCGCAGGCATGCTTGCTGGGGTTGTCAGGCCTCCTCCCGGCGCAACCGGACGGTCCCAACGCCGTCCAGCTCCGGGCCCTGTGGGACCGGTGGTGGCGCGAGGCGGGTCGGTGGCCCGCCGGAGGCCTGCCCATGGAGGCATGGCGCCTCGCCGGGCTGCGGCCCGCGAACCATCCCGAGAGACGCCTCGCGATGGCGGGCCACTGGCTGGCATCGGGACCGCGCGGGCCGGCGCTGGTCGATGCGGTGCTTGGCGCGGCGAACACGGCGGAGGCGGTCGAGCGGGTCGGCCGTGTCCTGCAGCCGGGTGCCGATGCCTTCTGGGACTCGCACTGGACCCTCGGCTCGGTGGCGTCGCGGACGGCCCCGCTGCTCGGGGGGCCGCGCATGGTGGACCTTGCCGTCAACGTGGTCCTCCCATGGCTGTGGGCCCGGGCGACGTCGGCCGCCGCGCCCGTGGCCGGGGCAACCCTCGCGGACGGGGACGTTGCGGCCCGGGTTTGGCGGCGTTTCGAGGAGTGGCCCGCCGGGGAGGACAACGCGGTGCTCAAGATGGCGCGGCTTCGGCTGATGGGCGCGGAGCGGCGTCGCCTGCCCCGGACGGCCGCCATGCAGCAGGGGTTGCTTCAGGTGGCTGCGGATTTTTGTGATGCATCGAATGCGTTGTGCGAGGGGTGCGGGTTCCCGGCGCTCGTGGAGGCGTGGGGTGCGCGGCAGGGGCGATAGGGCGGGTGCAATCCGGGCGCAAAACGGGAAGTCAACCTCGGCGTGCGCATTCGTGAGATCGCATTCTTCGCGTCTTCGCATCTCCGCGTGAGGAAATCCCGGCTGCATGCATGGCGGGTTACAGCGCATGGGAAGGCATGGTTTTTGAATCACGCGACGACGCGAGGACAGCCTGCGGGATCCACCCCTCTGGCAGCGGAGCACGAGGCGAAAGCCCTTCACTCAAGAACGGCTTGCGCGTGCATTGGGGAAAGTGGCTCCGGGATGGACGTTCCCGAGGCGGGGCGGTCATGCTGGGGCGATGCGAGGATGGAAGACGACGTTGACCTTGGCGGGATTGGCGTGGGCCGGGGTTGTGGTGGCCGAGGACGTGATGGTTGCGCGGGAACGGCTTGCCGAGCTGGAGGCGAGGGCGCGTCGGGTGGAGGAACTGGAGGTCAAGGTGCGGGCGTTGGAGGCGGAGGTTGCCGGGCTGAAGGGAGGCCGGGACGGGGCCTTGGGTGTCTCGGGGCCGCCGGCGATGAACGGCGTCGGTGGCGGCGTGCGTGCTGGTTCATGGTTGCCGGGAACGGTGGCGCGGTCGGTGGAACGGGCTGGACCGGCCCCGGCCGTGGCGACGCGGGCGGCCGAGGGGAGCATGGTCCCGATGGCGCACGTGCTGGAGCATTTCGCGGCGGACGGGAAGGCGGCGTTGGCGCGGTATGGCGGCGTGCGGCTACGATTCACGGGCGTGGTCTCGGACGTGGAGAAGCCCCTGTTCATGGCGCCCTACGACGTGTTCTTCCGGAGGGAGGAGACCCCGTTGCGGGTGCGGGTACGCCTGGTGCCGCCGTCGGCGGCGTCGCGGGTGTACGTGACGCAGGACCGGACGGAGGTGGTGGGGGAGTGGGGTGGGCGGCGCGAGGTTTTGGCGCGGGTTGGGGACGCGGTGGAGTTCGAGGGGATGGTGAAGGGGATGGAGGGCGGCTGGGTGGAGGTGAAGGCGACGGGAGGGTTGAAAGGGGCGCGGGAGTGAGCCCGGCACGGGACCTGCGGGCATGGGTGGGCATGGGTGGCGGTGCGAGGGGAAGGACGAGTGGGGCTTGAGGGCTGACGTTCCAGCGGGGCGTGGTTGCGGGAGGTTGTTGGGCTTCACGTTGGTGGAGTTGCTGGTGGTGATCGCGATCATCGCGGTGCTTGCGGCGATGTTGTTGCCGGCGTTGATGGGGGCGCGGCGTGCGGCGTGGCGTTCGGGATGCGTCAACAACCAGCGGCAGCTTGGGTTGGCATGGACGATGTATGCGGGGGACCACGGGGAGAGGCTTCCGTTGAACGGGTACGGGTCGGAGGCGGAGCTTGGGGAACGAAGGCTATGGGTGATGGGCAACACGCACCTTGACCCGCAGGGGTTCACCAACGGCGCGTGGCTGCTGGATCCCCGGCGGGCATCGTTTGCCACCTACGTGACGGCGGCGGGGACGTACCGATGCCCGGCGGACCGCAGCCGGGTGGAGATTGGGGGGCGGATGTTTCCCAAGGTGCGGAGCTATGCGTTGAACATGGCCATGAACGGGTCCGTGCCGGACCCATGGGTGCACCTTGGCGGGCGAAGGTTGTTCGAGAAGGCGGGGGATGTCTCGGCAGCGGGTCCGTCGGGGTTGATCACGTTCGTGGACGTGGCGCCCGGAAATGTTTGTCATGCGGCGTTCATCGTGCACCGGGGCTTCTTCACGGACTTGTTCTATCATTTGCCATCGGCTGGGCACGGGGTGCAGGGGGTGAACACGTTCGCCGACGGGCACGTGGAGGCGCGGCGGTGGCTGGACGCGAGGACGCTGGAGGAGGCGAGGCCGGAGTGGATGCCGGACCATTGGACGATCTACCATCCCGGGAGCATGGACCTGCGATGGCTGCGAGAGCACGCGTACGGGGCGGACGTGCGGTGAGCGGCCGCGGCGGCAGGTGAGCTGGGATGGGATGGGGTTGCCGGGGCGGGTGCACCCCAACGG
>CAIYFP010000203.1 GCA_903925515.1 uncultured Verrucomicrobiota bacterium | reverse complement strand
GCGGCGGTGAGGTTGAGGCCGAAGCCGCCGGCCTTGAGGGAGATGAGGAAGATGACGCTGCCCTCGGCGGCCTGGAAGTCGCGGACGAGGGCGCCGCGGTCCTCGGTTTCGCCGGCGAGGAAGAACGTGTTCCAGTGGCGTGCGTGAAGCTCGGACTGGAGGATTTCCAGGAGGGAGACGAACTGGGAGAAGACGAGGACCTTTTGGCCTTCCTCGACGAGGGGCTCGAGGGTTTCGAGGAGGGCATCGAGCTTGGCGGAGGGGGCGGAGGATTCGGGCTGGACGAGGCGGGGGTGGCAGCAGATTTGGCGGAGGCGGAGGAGGGAGGTGAGGAGGTTGAAGCGTTCCTGGGCGAGCTGCTTGGCGGTCTTGACCTTGAGGAGCATCTGCTGGGCGCGCTTGAGCTCGGCCTTGTAGAGGGTGAGCTGGTCGCCTTCGAGGTCGCAGAAGAGGTCCTCCTCGATGCGGTCGGGGAGGTCCCTTGCGACCTGGGACTTGGTGCGGCGGAGGAGGAAGGGCCGTGTGCGGGCGGAGAGGCGCCGGCGAGCGAGGGGGTCCTGGGAGGAGTCGAAGAGCTTCTGGAAGCCGGTGCGGGAGCCGAGGATGCCGGGCATGGCGAAGGACATGAGGGACCAGAGGTCGAGGAGGCGGTTCTCGATGGGGGTGCCGCTGAGGACGAGGCGATGCCCGGCCTTGAGGGTGCGGACGAGCATGGAGGTGACGGACCCGGGGTTCTTGATGTATTGGCCCTCGTCGAGGACGACGGCGAGGAGGCGTTTCTCGGCGAGGGCCTCGCCGATGGAGCGGAGCTGGTTGTAGTTGAGAATGTGCACGTCGGCCTCGTCGAGGCGGGCCGGCATGGAATCGAGCTCGGCGCCGCGCCATGGGCGGACGCGGAGGTGGGGCGTGAAACGCGCGGCCTCCGCGCGCCAGTTGTCGCAGACGGACTTGGGGCAGATGACGAGGACGGGCGGGATGGAGGGGGTGGGTGCGGCCGGCGGGTTGACCTTGATGGCGCGACCGGATGCCGGCGTCGAGGCGGCGGGATCGACGGGGAGGCGGCCGTGCTCGCACTCGTGCCGCAGCCATGCGATCCAGGTGAGGGTCTGGAGGGTTTTCCCGAGCCCCATGTCGTCGGCAAGGATGCCGCCGAAGCCATTGGTGGCGAGGTAGGCCAGGAAATGGAAGCCTTCGAGCTGGTAGGGGCGAAGCTCGGCATGGACGAAGCCGGGCATGGCAGGCTGGACGCGGGTCTTGATTTCTTCGGCGCGGATGCGGATGCGCTGGACGGTATCCTTGGGGAGGAGGTCCCCGGCTGCGTCGGGCTCGATCTGGAGGACGTGGAGGCGCTGGGAGTCGGCGGTGAGGTCGTGGGGGCTGAGGCCGAGTCGGGCGAGCTGTTGGTCCTCGGCGTCCGAGAGCTGGAAGTCGAGTCTTCGCCAGCCCTTGGACGCGAGGCGGACCCACTTGCCGCGGGCCTCGAGGAGGAGCTTGAGTTCCTCCTGGGTGAGGGACGTGTCGCTGACGTCGAGGACGACGCGGAGGTCGAACCAGTCGATGGAGTCGGAGGGAGTTGCGGCGAGGCGGACGCGGCCGGAGACCTCGGCGTGGGTGAAGGAGGCGAGCTCGCCGTTGAGCTCGACGGAGACGTCCTTGGGGAGGGCCTGGAGCCAAGGGAGGAAGCGGTCGGGGAAGGATCGCGTGACGCGGAGCAGCCATTGTTGGCGTGCGAAGTCCCATTTGAAGCCGATGGGATCGAGGAGTTGGGGGACATGGGCGAGGCCGGCGCGGTCCACGGCGACGATTTGGTCGCCGGCGCTGGATTGGATGGCGTCGAGGGCCTTGGCGCCGTGGGGTTCCTGCCATTGGGTGCCGTTCCAACGTTCGACGAGGGACGCGTCGGGGGAGAGGCCGAGGACTTCGAGGACGCAATGCTCGGCATCGGAGCCGTGGGTGAGCTGGCCGAGATGGAGGCGAAGGAGGGGACGCAGGGGGATGAGGCGGACGCGCTCGGCGAGGCGGGGAGGTAGGTCGATGCCGAGGTTGCGGAGGAACCGGACGCCGCCTCGCGACTCGACGGCGGCGGCGGGGACGGGGGTGTCGGCGTTGAGGGCCACGAGGCGGTCGTCCATGGCCGGGCCGCAGAGCAGGGCGTCGTCGGTGAGGTAGAGGGTGGGGGAGCCGGGGAAGGTGGCATGGATGTTGGGCGCGGGCTGGCCGGAGTCGTCCACGAGGCGAAGGAGGTAGTCGCCATGGACTTCCTCGGGTGGGGTGAGGCGCCAGCGGAGCGGGTGGGAAGGGCGGGCGAGGAT
>CAIYFP010000202.1 GCA_903925515.1 uncultured Verrucomicrobiota bacterium | reverse complement strand
GGGGTTGCTGATCGCCACGCCGTACTCGCCCTCGTCGCGCCATGTCAGGCTGGGGAGGACCAGGGCGTTGGTATTGGACCCCTCGATCGGCTGCCCATTCAGGTACCACTGGTAGTCAAATGGTCCGCTGCCGCTGTTGCCTGCCTTCAACGTCAGGGACTGACCCGCCGAAAGGGTCGCGTTGGTGTACGATTCGTCCCATGCAGGAGGGTCGAGGACCGTCACGCGCGCGACATCGCTCGTCAGCGTCTCCCAAATGTTGTCCACCGCCACCGAGTAGTCCGCCGTGTCCGTCAACTGGGTCGTGGGCGCCTTGTAGAAGGAATTGGTGGCGCCATCGATGGGCGCGCCGTTCCGGCGCCACTGATACCGGATCGGGGCGGTTCCCGTGGCCTCGACCACCATGATGGCATTGGCCGCGCGCATGACGGACATGGACTGCGGCTGCGTCGCGATTCCTAACGGCTCGTACGCAGCGTCCAGTTCGAGGCGAAGGCTCGTGGAAATGGCCCCGCCTGCGTTGCTCACCCGCACCGAGTAATCGCTCGCGGCCGTGGGACCCGCGTTGGCGATCACAAGCGTGGCGTTGGTTGCTCCATCGATCGGGACGCCTGATCGCGACCACTGGTATCGCAGCGGCAACGCACCCGCCGCCTTCGCCGCCATGGTCACCGTCTGGCCCAGCGAATAGCCCACCCGGGCCGGCGGATCGCTCGTGAACCTCGGGGGCGTCGGCACCGCCGCCACGCTGTAGTAGGACCCCGCCGCGATGGCCGTCGCGCCAATCACCTCGGCCGGCACGATCGACTGCCCGAAGTCCGGCCATGCATCCTCCCCGTCCGCGGTCCCGGCGCCCCATGCGATGGGGGCGCCGGAGGACAACATCGCAATCGAATGCAACGCGCCCGCCCCGACGCCGATGACCTGGGATGCGGCAACGGGGACGTTCAACTGGCCGGAGTCGTTGTTGCCCCACGCCACCACCGATCCGTCGCCGCGCAGGGCCACGACATGAAGCGAGGATGCGGAAACCGCGACGAGGTTGGTGGCCGCCGAGGGCACGGTGCCCATGTCGCCAAGGTCGGACCCCCAGAGCTCCGCTGATCCATCAGACTTCACGGCTACCGAGTACTTCCCGGCCGCCGCGATGGAGCGAACGCCCGTCACCCCGGACGGAACGGTGCGGATGGCGGCATCGCTGCCGCCCCATGCCACCACGGAGCCGTCGGCGCGGAGCGCGAGGCTATGCGTCGCGCCGGCCGCGACGGCGACGACGTTCGACAGACCCGTGGGCACGTTGGTCTGGCCGTGGGCATTGTCGCCCCACGCCGTGACCCGGCCGTTCTCGCCCACGACGAGCCCGTGGTTCGCGCCGGCCGCCACGGCCACGGCCCGGACGGACATGGCGGGCACCGTGGACTGTCCGCGCTCGTTGGCGCCGACAGCGAGCACGGTGCCGTCTCCACGCAGGGCAATCGTGTGGGCGTCGCCGGCAACGAGGTTCACGAGGTTGGTCCAGTCCGCGCCAAATCCGATCTGGCCCGAGGAGTTGTCGCGCCATCCCACCGCGCGGTTTTCCAACGGCGAGAGGACCACCCATGCCCGCGGGCTGTCGATGGCCCCGACCCTGTTGGTCGCGCGAACCCAATACCAGCCGGCATGGGACAACTCCGCGCCTTCGATCACCAGGGTGGCGTTGGTGGCGCCCGCGATGGGTTGCTCCCGGAAATACCACTGCAACGCGGGAGGCCCGCCGCCCGAGGCGGATGCCGTGAGGGAGACCCGGGCGCCGAGGTGGGTGAAGACGCTGGACGGGCCGGAGGCGAACCTCGGATGCGTCATGACCGTGACGGCCGCCACGCTCGACGTGGCACGCCCGGCCACGTTGCTGGCGATCAGCCGATAGTTGCCCGAGTTCGCAAGCGTCAGGTTGCTGATCGTCAGCACGGGGTTGGTGGCTCCCACGAGGGATGCGTTGTTGCCTTGCCATTGGTACGCCATGGGCTGGTCGCCGACGGCCGCGCCAGAAAGGTTGAGCGTCCCGCCCACGGGCAGGAACTGGCCCACAGGCTGGACGGTGATCGTGGGGGGCACGAGCACCGAGAGGGTGGCCCAGTCGCTGGTGACGCTCCCGGCAAGGTTGGTGGCAACCACCGAGTACACGCCAACGTCGTTGGTGCTGACGCTGGCGATCGAGTAGATTCGGTTGGTTGCACCCGAGATGGCCACGGCGTTGGTGTAGGTCAGGGTCAGGCTCGTGGAGTCGATCTCCCAACGATTCGTGTAGGCCGAGCCGGTGCTCGGAGTTCCAGGGATGGTCCCCCCGGACCCGGCTAGGATCACCTCGCTGGCCGTCAGGACGCGGTTATAGACCCGGATCTCCGAGATGTTGCCCCGGAACTGGCCCGAACCCGAAGACTTCTCGGCCCCGACGATGAACGGGCTTGTGCCGGGTGTGATGTTCCCCTTGCCAGCGGTGCTGGCATCAGAGCCAGCAGCTTGCCCATTTAGGTAGAATACCACGCCGTCGGAGGAACTGACGGCAACGGCGATGTGGTACCATTGGTTCGCCGTGAGGATCGTCGAGGTAGAGTAGAAGTCCGCGACATTGAACTTCGTGAAGAACAACTGGGAGCTGGACGATCCCGAAGACAACCCAAAGCTCCATGTGGAGGGGTTGGCAAAGCCGTAGTCGTCCGACAGCACGCGCATGACGCCAACGGACGTCACCGCGCTGGGCCTCACCCATGCCATCACCGTGAAGTTGTTCGTCAGCGAGTTGAGCTTGTTGGCACCCGCAGAGCTGGAGCTTCTCCAGCCTGATCCAGAGGTTCCCGTGAGCCGGACTGAACTCGAGCCGGCCGACGCGCGACTGATCGAGCCATACGTGCCGGCGGGAATGCCCGTCTGGCCATAGGACAAGCCCGAGCCGAAGGCCGTGAATCCCAGCGGGGTCGTCGCGGAGTCCGTCAGCGGCGACGACGCATTGTTCAACACAAGGCTCATGAGCAGGTTTTCCGTGACCGCGCCACCCATGCTCGCGTCGGCCGACGCGACGAACTGGAGGGAAAGCGTGTCTCCGGCCTTGAGGATCCCGATGTTGGCCTGGCTTTGGATGAAGTTCGTCCCGCTCGCGGATTGCGCCGAGAACACGGGCATCCCAGCCAACTCGGACCGCGCGCTGGAGGCCACGGTGCCGTTGTACCCGTTGGCCACGAACGCCGAAGCAGGGATCAAGGTGAACGCGGCGCCGTTGAGGCTGTAGCGAACCGCGCCCGCGTCGTACCCCGGGTCGAAGTTGTAGCGATGGCTGAACGAAAGAACCACCGGGCCCGATTGCGTTGCCGTGAGGGTGGGACTGGCCAGACGCGTCGCGTTGGTCTGCGAGTTTCGGCCGGACGGCCCGCCAACATACCACGTGCCCGACGTGGCGTTGTACGTCCATGGAACGGCGAAGGACAGGGGTGTCGTCACCGTGAAGCCGCCGTTGCCGGAATTGAAGGTCTCGCTGAGCCACGACATCGGGATTGTGCCCGAAGCCCTTCGCCACTGATACGCTGGCAAGTCGCCTGCCGTGGTGACGCTCAGGGCCGTGGCAAAGCCCTGCGTCGCCACCAACGAGGCAGGTTGCACCGTGATGCTGAGGGGCGCGACGGTCGTGAGCACGGCGTTGGCGCTCCAGACCGTCCCGCCGGAGTTTGACACCCGGACCTGGTACGTGCCGCCGTCGGCCACCGTCACGCTCGCGATCGTGAGGCTGGATGCGGTTGCACCACTGATGGCATTGCCGTCCCGGAACCATTGGTAGGCAAGGGAAAGGCCGGTGGCGGTGACCGAGAAGGTGGCGCTGGCTCCAAGCGGGCGAGCGATGGACTGCGGTTGCGCCGTGATGACTGCCGTGCTTTGGGCGCGGAGCGCCATGAACGAAAGGGCCATCGTCAGGCAGAGCGCAAGCAGCCGGGTGCAAGCCCCTATCCCCATGGCGAGTCGTCCCCCAAGTCCAGCGCGGGAGCCAACGACGAGGCCGGCGGGCCGCTCACGTCCCGCGTCGAGGACGCATTCCTCGGACATGCCGGCCACGCCAAATGCGGTCGCCGGACGAATCATCGACATTCCTTCCATGGGTAAAGATTCAGGGGTTCGTCCGCTCCATCGGAGACGGGGCGGGGATGGCCGCACGCTGGGGCGGCCGGCTGGCGGCAAGGCTGGCGAGAAGGGTGGCATTGGTGCGGATCTGGATGCCCATGCGCGCGGCGGAGCGGATGGAGGCTTCACGGGCAAAACGGTTCTGCTCCCGCAGTTGGTGGCGGATCTGGGGCGCGGCCTCCTCGAATGCGCGGACCGAGGCCGGGCGTTGCCCGAGCACCCTCACAAGGTAAAGACCTTGGGGCGTCTCGACGACGTCGCTCGTGTCGCCCGGCCGAAGTGCCCTGACTGCGGTGGCGACCTCCGCCGGGAACCGACGCTGGAACTCGTCCATGCTGGCCCATCCCACCTCGCCGCGGCGATAGCGGGTTGCCTTGTCCGCCGAGCGCTCGGCCACCAGCGATGCGAACGCAGCGGCGGGATCGGAAGCCCTCAAGATTTCCGCCCGCCAGCCCTCCACCCTTTCCCGAGCCTCCCTTCGCTTTTCAGGCGTGGCACGACGGGGAACCTCATGGAGAAAGATCGCGACGTTGAAGGCCGGGGGCCTGACCATGGCGTTCGTCTGGGACTCGTAGGCCACCCGCACGGCAGACTCCGAGGGCTCGATGGGAGTCGCGTTGGTCGCGAGGCATGCTTCGCGATATCGGGATACGACCAGTTGCCGCAACGCCGTCTGGACCTCGGGCCGATCGAGGAAGCCTTCGTTGCGAGCCCGGACGTACGTCGCCGCGTCGTCCACAAGTTCGGAAAGCACGGCGCTAGGAGGGACGTTGGTGGGATGGGTCTTCGCGCGCCGTTCCCATGCGACGAGCAGTTGGGACCTCGTGATGGCGACATCACCCACCTCCGCGACAATGTCTGGCGGCTGGGATGCCGTGCTCTCCGGGCGTTTGCACCCGGCACCTGCCAACCAAGCAAGCACAACCCCTAGAAGAGGCAGGACCTTCTCACGGGACGCCGGGCGCGACTTCAAGGGTGAGGCGGGCAAAGTCTTTGGTGTGGCAAGGACATCCAACACGCTGCCATTAAAGGCATGCCGGCGGATCTTCCTCCACCGCATCGAACACGACTTACACTTAAGGACCGCGCTTATTGCGGATGAGTGTATTTACTCGCAAAGGTTGCAGAAGGAAGAGCTTCTCCCTCTGTCCATGCGGAGGAGTTCTCCAGCGCGCGGTCCTTGCCTCGGTGACATCCCAGTGTCGGCCACGGATTCATCCCAAAAAAGCGGAGCCTTGGGAGTGGGAGCCCCCATGCCCTCCGCCGCACATCATCACATGGCCCAGGCTGTCGGCTGGGTGCATTCACGCCGTGGCACGAATGCTGGACCTCCGCGCCCTTGGGCGGTGTGGCTGCGGCATACCTGCTTGTTCAAACTTCACCCGCAGGGCGACGTCTCGGATTCATCCCAAAGGACCTGTTCGCCTTCATGGGATGGCCGTTTCCTTGCCATGGAGCCTTCGTCAACTGCCGCCGGCAGGATCCATGGGATGCAACGACCTCCATGAGGAGCGCAGGGCCCGAGGGCGGGGATTATAGATACAGCCGGTGCTCGAAGGCGAAGCGGATCAGGCTGTGGCTGCCCCGGAGGCCAAGTTTGGCGACGATGCGGGCACGTTGGTTGTCCACCGTTCTAGGGCTCACGCCCAACTGTTCCGCGATCTCCTTGGTGGCCTTGTTGTCGGCAACCAAGCGCAGCACCCGCTTCTCGGCCGGGGTGAGCAAGGCCAGCTCGGGATGGGCCCTGCCCACCGCAGAGAGCCGCTCGTGGCGTCTCATCACAAAGTCGCTCACCGATGGACTGAGGTAGCGCCGGCCCAAGGCCACCGTCCTGATCGCGGAGACGATCTCTTCAGCCGCGCACTCCTTGAGGAGATAGCCCGAGCACCCCAGGGCCATCGCCTCATTGAAGATGGCCTCCTCCATCCACATGGTGAGGAAGATGAACGGCACGGGCCGGGGCAAACCGCGGATGAGGCGCGCGATCCCAAGCCCGTCCAGTAGCGGCAGTCGGATGTCCAGCAAGGCCACGTCCGGGCAGATTTCGGTGATCAGTGCCCATGCCGCCTTGCCGTCCATCGACTGGCCCACCACCTCGATGTCGGGCGCCGACGCGAGCATGGCCCGGAGACCCTCAAGGCATAACGGATGGTCATCCGCGAGAATGATTCGCGTCTTCCGTTCCATGGGCGGGGTTGGGAATGGGGACTTCAAGGCAAACAATCAAGCCGCCTTCGGAGGGCGACACCAGGTGGAGGCGCCCGCCAAGGATGGCGGCACGCTCCTCCATGTTGCGAAGCCCGAAGCCGCGGCGGGCGTCGTCCACATGGGTCCCCGGGCGCGAGAGACCGGGGCCGTTGTCCTTCACGCTGGCCCGCAGCACGTCGCCGTCGCGATGCACGGAAACCCATGCGCGAGGGCTCCGGGCGTGGCGAAGCACGTTGCCGAGCGCTTCCTGGACCACGCGATAGAAGTGCACCTCTTGATCCTTGGACAACAGCCCGTCGATCGGGCCGATGTCGCTCTCCCACTGCGTGTCGCCCGCCCGCGACGCATCGGTGGCGAGCTGGCGCACTGCGGCGGTCAACCCGAGGTGGTCGAGGTGGCTGGGATGCAGGTTGCCGACCATCTCGCGCATCTCGCGGATCGCCTGACCAGCGGCTTGCGCGATGGCATCGGCATGCCCGGACGCCGTGCCCGGGTCGGTGGTGCGCGAGGCAAGGATGGCCCGGTTGCGCATCACCTGGAGGAGTTGCCCAAGCCCGTCGTGCAGGTCGGCCGCGATGCGGCGACGCCAGGAATCCTCGCGTCGGATGAGGTCCCGGGTGAACTCCTCCCTTGCGTCCGCCCGGCGTCTTCGCGCCACTGCCAAATGACGGACGAACCACGCTGTCCCGATGGACGGAGCAAAGATGGCGAAGGCCCGAACCCACCCACGCTGCCAAACGGACGGCAGTAATTCGAACGTAAGGACCGCGGGCGGCCCCCACAGACCCTCGAGTTCCGCGGCCCGAATCTCGAACTGATGCCGTCCCGGCCCGACGTCGCCAAACTGGGCAGAGCCATGGTCCATGGTGGGGCTCCACGTGCCGTCGGGAAGCATCCGATGCTGAAACCGAAGGCGCTCCGCCGTTCCAAGACGGCTCGCCGAGAACTGTACCTCGATGCGGCTTCCTGCGGGGAAACGCAGCCGTCCCCCGACATCGTCCAGGTCCTCGACCATCTCCCCGTCAACCCGCATCGAGATGAGCCTCGCTTGCGGCGGAGGCAAAGGAGCCATGGACCGCTCGGGATCCACCACGGCAAATCCGCGAAGCGTGGCAAACCAAACCTTTCCCTCGGCATCGACACAAGCCGATGGTTGACGCCCTCCCCGGATCGGCCCGGGCACGCCATCCGAGGCGCCATAGCCCGCGCACGGCACCACCCGGAGCCTTCCCGCCGCGACGTCATCCATCGCCTTCACAGGCACGCGGACCAGCTGGCTTCCTCCTCCAAGCCAAAGGTTCCCAGAACGATCCTCCGCCATTGCGATCACCTCCATGTCCGGCAAGCCCTCTTGCGTCCCATACCCTTGGACCTTGCTGCCTCGAACCCGGAACAACCCCTTCCGTGCCGTCCCCACCCAAACACTGCCGTCCCTCGTCCCGAGCAACGAACGTATCGACTCGGGCGCGGCCATGCCATGCGCGACAAACGGCGTGAAAACGCCACCTCGCCCCCGCCAAAGACCCTTTCCGGTGACCACGACCCAGATGTCGCCGCCGCCGTCCTGCGCAATCGCGCGGACGTCCATGGGCTCGTCCCCGCCGCCGGGCAACCTCTGCTGGAAGCGCCCATCCTGCCACGCGAGCAAACCTCCCGAAGTCCCAATCCAAATGACGCCGCCGGAGTCCTCATACAACGCATGGACCGTGTCAGCCCCGAGATCTTCGGGACCGTGTTGTTCCACATTGCCTTCGGAGAATCGGATCAAACCGGCCTTGGACGTGCCCACCCAAATGTCCCCGGCCTCGGTCCGGACCACCGACTGGACCCATGACCTCTCAGGACACCATTCGCCACGCCATGCTTCGTGCTGCTGGAACTGGCCACCCTCCCATGTCATCAACCCATCGCCATGGCTTCCCACCAGCATGCCCCCCCTTCCATCGGGCCAGATGCTATTGGCGATTTGCATCAGCCCTTCCTCTCCCCCGTGGCGTACCACGGTCATGGGCCGCAACCGAACAAGGCCGCATCCCTTGACCGCAACCCAAACGTTTCCTTCCCCATCCTCGCCAACGGCCGAGACCGAGTTGCCCGGCAACCCATCGCGCACCGTCAGGCGAGTCGCTTCACCCTGCGGGTTGAACACCGTCAGGCCACTCCGCGTCCCGCCCACCCATAGGTTTCCCCGCGAGTCCTCCAGCAACGCCAACGCGTCCCCTCGCAAGTTGTCCTGCCTCGGCCATGCCCGGTCCATGGCTCCACGCCTCAGCAAGCGAACCTCGGTCTGCATTCCGACCCATACGCCCTCCGCCCGGGCTCCCGTAACACCCATGACCCTGCTCGCGTCCATTGGTGCTGCCGCCCATGCGCGATGCCACCGTCCACCCTCATGCCATCCCACGTAGTCGCCCGTGGCACACCACGGCCGGCCCAACCCGTCGATCACGACGCGAAGCTCCTCCGCCGCAGCCGCCTCCGGGACTGCAACACGCCCGAAACGATCCCCAACCATCTTGACGATGTATCCTGGCCCACCCGCCCACAGATGACCGTCGCCATCGGTCCCCACCGAGATGACATCCCATGCGGGCAGGTCATCCATGCCGTCATAAACGATCCAGCCCCCGGCCTGGTGACGAGCCATCGCGCCCCGACCGCAAACCCATGCCCTTCCACCCTTGTCCGCATAGACTCGAAGTTGAACAGGCTCCATGAATGGGACGCCGGGCACGGTGAAGAAGGTGCCGTCAAACGTCCCAACCGATCCCTTCGCTCCATACCAGAGGCGACCATCCTCCGGGAAAGCCAACGATGCGATGTCAAGGTGCGGGATACCTGCAGTGTGATCCAAAACCCGCAGCGCGTAGTCACGCCTGAAGTCAATCGGTTCGGCGACTGCCCCATGGACGAGGAGCATCCCGACCATGATCCCTGCAATGTACCTTGCGGTCCTCATGCAAACCCTCTCAACCCAGCACGTTCCGCTGCCTGGCTCCACCCAATGGCTGAAGCCCTTGCGACCAAAAGCATCTGTTTGCACAGCCGCCCGACAAATCAAACCCGAATCAGAGCCCCCTGATCCTCGCATCCTGAACCCTCAAGCCAGAAAGACAGAGCTACGCGGGAACCGTGGGCCACAATATCCGAGGATGGGATGACGAGGATGCGGGCTTCCCCCTTTTGCCAGCCGTCATGTCACCTTCGATTTCCATCCCAAAGGCTGGACCCCGGGAAAGGAGCCCTACGGCGCAATCACGCTCACCCGATTCGCCGTCGTCGTCTGGTTCAACCGCACCAGCGGCATGTCCGTCGTGTTCACCAGGCCGTCCCGGTTCATGTCCTGCGCCGACGTCAACGGCACCAACCCAAACCGGGCCGCCAACCGCACGAACGCAATGGCGAACGCAATGGGGTCACATCTAAACGTTTGACATTTGTTCGAGTGACCCAGCTTGGAACAACCCCGTGCAGGGCCCCAGGTCCTTCGCGCAACGACTCGTCCCTGTCCGGACCCGCCG
>CAIYFP010000201.1 GCA_903925515.1 uncultured Verrucomicrobiota bacterium | reverse complement strand
TCGAACCAAGGCACGAAGGGCGTGGGCGTGGTCATCACGCACATCATCGAGGCGGCAACAAGCACGATTCGGATTGAGCTGGACGGCGCGGCGGCAACGAACCCGTTGCTGACGGACCGCAACCCGGTGATCAGCGGGCTGACCCTGGAGAGGCTGGAATCGGCTGCGGACACGACGGTGCCGGAGGCGATCCAAGACTCGGGCATTTGGTATCCCATCTTCAAGCAACGACTCCTCGTGTCCGGCAGCTTGGTGAAGCCATCCCGGCCGATTTACTGGACGCAGGGTGACTTCCAGAAGACCGGGAAGCCGGTGTCTGTGCCGGGCAACCGGGTGGGCGACGTGAAGGTGGTGTTCAACGACCGGGTGCCGGAGCGCGTGACGAACGAGTATCAGGGAGGAAGCCTCATCGTGGCGACGAACCCGGTGCCGGAGACTCGGACGTTGTGGTTCGAGAGGACGACGTCCCAGATCCTTGCGTACAACCGGGAGGGGCGCGTGTTCCTTGAGTTGTTGGGAGACGTGAAGGCGGACGGGACGCGGCAGCACCTTGGGTTTGAGATCGTGGACATCTTCCAGCAGCCGACGCCGCAGGACGTGAGGGTCGATCTTGGGGACCGGCTTAAGGCGTTCTCGGACCCGTTGCGCGATGATTCGGGATTGTTCCCCGAGGTGGTGCCGGCGATGGGGCCGCAGTATGTCGAGACCATGTCGGGGGGCGATGACAAGCCCTACGCGTTGTATGCGGCGAGGGAGACGCGGAACCTGAACGACGTGCTGGTGTTTTGGATGGAGCCCGGGGAGCAAGGCCTAAGGTGGCCCCGGGTGCTGGCCCGGTATGACATGCGATGGCCCGAGGACCCCGCGCGCTACAGCCATTACGTGAGGCCGTTGGTGGACGCCGAGGACGAGGCCATGCGGACGGGGGTGCGGCTTGAGCAAAAGAACATTCCCACGCTGTTGTACCAGGATCCGCTGGACCAGGAGCGGGCGAAGATCACGCCGGACCTCCTTTTTTACACCTACCTTACCCCGGCGCGTCCCGCGCACCGCACCTTGTTGCGATACGGGACCGAGAAGGGCCTGCATTTCGAGAGGGTTTTTTCATGGCTGGACTTCAACCTGAAGACGACGAACTGGTCGGGCACGTTGGTGACGAACCTGACGGCATGGAACCGAACGAACGCGACGCTGGTGTTTGCGGATGCCATGACGGGGCCACGGGTCGTGACCGGGACGATCGACGTGGGGGAGCGGGTGATGGCACCCGACGGGGAGCTTGGGTCGTTGTCAGGGGCCCCTTACGTTGCGGGACATGTGCGGGACGTGATCGGGGACTCCTATCATCCTGGCGCCTATGTGGACCCCTTTGTGAGCGGGTTCGATGCGGCCTCGCAGGGGGCGATTATCCCCGTGAACGCGATCCCGGGCCGGAACCAGCTCGAGGTGTGGTGGTTCCGACGGGACAAGGCCCAGCCGGGCATTGGCATCGTGCCCATATCGTGGCCATCGGCCATTGGCCGCTACACGATCCAGTATCCGGCCTCGCCCCGTGAGATCGTGCTGGCGAGCAACGCGGGGACCGGGGGTTTGGACAGCCTTGTGGCGAAGGGATCGATTTATTACCAGAACGAGCGCTCGTTGCCCGGATACAATCCCAACGAGGAGCATGCCGTGATGATCGGCGGTCAGGGGTGGGCATTGCGGGACGACCTGAACGTCACGTCCGGCGGCGACTTTTCCTCCCTGCCATTCGTGTTGATCAGCCATTTCGGGCCTGACAAGCGGCCCAGCATGGCGGTGTTCCGGGTGTTGCGGGAGAAGGCGTCGGCGGGTTGGTTGTTTGATTATGTGGTGAACGCGGGGAACATCCTGCAGGCACCGATGCCCCTGCCATTGATGCCTGCGCCCACGGAGGGCGAGGGGGTGGGCTTGGTGAACTACAACACGGAGGTGGAGGAGCCGGGTGGTGACCTGCCAACGGGTTGGGCCACGTCGGACGCGACGGGCAGCTACGGGCACTACAGACGATTTAGCATTCGGGATCGAAAGGAGTCCTTCTGGGTGTATCGGGGACTGCACCGGGAGCCTGCCTTGGCCGCCGGGCGGTATGTGGCCGCAAGCGGGACCTTTGGGGCCATGAACGCGGCGGAGGCGGTGGTGGGACGGCCGTTCAAGCAGTACATCCATGCGTCGAGGCGCGCCGAGGGGTTGACGTTGCGCGTGGACCCGGCGACGCCCGTGCCGGCATGGCTGACGGTGGATTCAGATGCAGAGGGTGTGTTC
>CAIYFP010000200.1 GCA_903925515.1 uncultured Verrucomicrobiota bacterium | reverse complement strand
TGTGACCCCATTGCCCCCCCTGACCCCATTGCCCCCCCCAAGGGATGGGGCATTCTGGAAGCGCGGCCGTCCCCGGCCGCTACGGGGCGTGGGAAGGGCATGAGGGGTGCGCCCGGGGACGGGCGCGGTCCCAGACCTTCAAGCGCGGCCCGTCTTGCAGGCCGCGTGCCCGCACGCGGCGGCAAGGATGCCGCGCCTCCGCGCGGCGTGGTGAGAGTGGCAGCGGACTGCGGCATCCTGCCGCCGGACGGGGTCTCGCCCGTTTCAACCTGGCCTGCGGGGTGAGGTCTCGGATGGAGACCGCAGGGCCTCTTGGCCTTGATGGGACGGCCATTTCCTGGGTTTGAAGCCCTCTTTGACTGCCGTTTTTGGGGTGACTTCCGTGGTTTCCGGGACACGGCACTAGCGGGACTCGGGGAACTCGAACCCGACCTTGGACTTGCCTTCGAGGACGAGGCGGGCGGAGAAGGCCCGGCCTGCCTTGCTTTGGAAGCCTTCGAGAAGGTCGGTGCGGCCGTCCTTGAGGAGCTTGGTGAGTTGGTCGGGGGCGATGGCGCGGCCGAGGATGGCGCGTCCGACCTTGAAGGTGCAGCGTTTCTCGGCGGCCTGGGTTTTCTCGCAGAGGTAGTGGTCGCCGCCGATGAAGATGGCGCCCTTGCACTTGGGGCAGTGGCCGAGGGGTGACTGGCCGGAGAAGTCATGGACGACGGGCTCGGCCTTGGACTTGGCGGGGCCCTTGCGTTCGCGGGGCGGGAAGTCGAAGACGGCCTTGCCGTCCTTGAGGACGAGGTAGGCCTCGAACTTCCGGTTGGTCTTGCGCGAGACGAATCCCTTGAGGAGCTCGGTGCGGCCGTCGGCGAGGAGGCGTGCGGCCTGGGAGCGGTCCACGGGTTGGCCAAGGATGATGGAGCCGGTTCGGAAGTCGCAGGACTTGGCTGGGCCGACGGATTTTTCGCAGACGTAGTGAACGCCGTTCTCGAAGACGCGGGCCTTGCATTTGGGGCAGGGGCCGACGGGTTCGCGGCCGGAGAAGTCCACGGGCTTTTCCTCGCCGCCGTCGGAGGTGGAGTTGTCTTCGCCGAAGTCGAACTTGGCCTCGTGTTCCGGGGTCAGGCGGATGACGGCGGCGAAGGGGCGGCCGAGCTTGGAGCGAAAACCTTGCAGGGGGCCGATCTGGCGGTCGCGGACGAGGGATTCGATCTCGGCAGGGTCGAACATGCGGCCGGAGATGACCTTGCGGACGGCGAAGGCGCACTGGGTGCACTTGAACTCGCGGAACTTCTCGTGGACCTCGGCGCCGCAGCGAGGGCAGGGGGTGGAGAGCTTTCCGAAGTCGCCGGGGATGGTGTCCTTGTCGTAGAGCTTGGCCTTGCGGACCATTTCCTCGGTGAAGTGGCGGATGCCGGCCATGAAGGTGTCGCGGGCGAGCTGGCCTTGCTCCATCTTGCGGAGCTGGAACTCCCATTCGCCGGTGAGTTCGGCGCGGGTGAGCTCGGAGACGCCGAGCCCGCCGAGGAGCTGGAGGAGGGAGAAGGCCTTGGCGGTGGCGAGGAGGTCGCGTCCTTGGCGGAGGAGGTAGCCCTCGGTGATGAGGCCCTCGATGATGGAGGCGCGGGTGGCCGGGGTGCCGAGTCCGCGGGCGGCCATGGCCTCGCGGAGCTCGTCGTCCTCGACGGTCTTGCCGGCGCCCTCCATGGCGCTGAGGAGGGTGGCCTCGGTGAAGCGGGCGGGCGGGCGGGTCTGGGATTCCTTGACGTCGATGGCGGAGGCGAGGACGGACTCGCCCTCGGCGACGGGGGCGAGGGTGGGGGATTCGTCGTCGTGGGCCTCCTTGCCATAGACCTCGAGCCAGCCGGGCTTGACGAGGACCTTGCCGACGCTCTTGAAGGGCTCGCGCTCGACGCGGGTGATGCGTGTGGTTTCGAGGAACTCGGCGGCGGGGTAGAAGACGGCGAGGAAACGCTTGGTGACGAGGTCAAAGAGGCGTTGCTCGGCCTCGCTGAGGCCATGGGGGACGACGCCGGTGGGGATGATGGCGAAGTGGTCGCTGACCTTGGCGTTGTTGAAGATGCGCTTGTTGGGGCGGACCCAGCCCTCGGAGAGGATCCGGGAGGCGAACGGGGCGAAGGGAAGGGCGGAGGCCTCGGGGCCGGCGAGGGCTTGAAGGGATTTGCGGACGGAGGCGAGGTAGTCCTCGGGGAGGTAGCGGGAGTCGGTACGGGGATAGGTGAGGACCTTGTGGCGCTCGTAGAGGGCCTGGGCGATGGCGAGGGTGTTCTTGGCGCTGAAGCCAAAGCGTCCGTTGGCCTCGCGCTGGAGGGTGGTGAGGTCGTAGAGGAGCGGGGAGAGCTGGGTGGCGGCCTTGCTTTCCTCGGTGACGACGCCGGTCTTGCCATGGCAACGGGCTTGGATGGACTCGGCGCGATGGCGGTCCCAGAGACGTTCGGCCCGGAGGTCGGGGTCCGCGTCCTTGCTGTCGGGCTTTCGGAAGGACTCGTCGAACCACTTGCCTTGGTACGGGCCGCCGGAGCCCTCGAAGGTTCCGAGGACCTCCCAATAGGAGCGCGGGATGAAGCGGCGGATGCGTTCGTCGCGTTCGACGACGATGGCGAGGGTGGGGGTTTGGACGCGGCCGACGGTGGTGAGGAAGAAGCCGCCGGAGCGGCTGTTGAAGGCGGTCATGGCGCGGGTGCCATTGATGCCGACGAGCCAGTCGGCCTCGGAACGGCAGCGGGAGGCGTCGGCGAGGGGGCGGAGCTCGGAGTCTGGGCGGAGCCTGTCGAAGCCCTCGCGGATGGCTTGGGGCGTCATGGACTGGAGCCAGAGCCGTTGGATGGGCTGCCGTGCGCCGGTGTAGGCGACGATGTTGCGGAAGATGAGCTCGCCCTCCCGGCCGGCGTCGCAGGCATTGACGATGGCGTCCACGTCCTTGCGCTTGACGAGGCGGGCGAGGGCCTTGAGTTGCTCGGTGCCCTTGTCCGTGGGGGCGAGGCCGAAGCGTGGCGGCATGTGGGGGAGGGCGGCGAAGGACCACTTGCCCTTCACGACCTCGAACTCCTCGGGCACGGCGAGCTCGAGGAGATGGCCGACGGCGTAGGAGACGACGGCGTGGTCGCCCTCGTAGAAGCTTCCGGACTTGTCCTTCTTGAAGCCTCCGAGGGCGCGGGTGATGTCCGCGGCCACCGACGGTTTTTCGGCAATGATGAGTTGCTTGCCCATGGTCAAGGTGCGGACGTCTAACCGGGTGGGGGACGAAACGGCAAGGATGGATTGCGGGAGGGAGGCGCCGGGGCGCGGGTTGCTAGTGGTTGGTGGCGACGCGTGCAGGGGCGTGGATGGGGGGCAGGGGCGGAGGGGAAAGGTTGAAGACGAGTCGTCGCCATTGGTCGCGTTCGGAGGGTGACATGGCCTGCCAGAGGGCGGCGTTGCGGAGGAAGGCGTCGCGATGGTCCGGCGCGAGGCGAGCGAGGCGTTCGAGGCCGGCGATGCATCGGTCGCGCTCGGCCTGGGGGAGGCCGGAGAAACGTTCGAGGGAGCGTTGCATGGCCTGTCGCTCGGGTTCGGAAAGGCCCTTGAGGGCCCGGGAGCGTCGCTCGGCTGGAAGGTCGAAGATGGACTGGAAGGCGGCGGAGCGTTGGCGGCGCTCGGTTTCGGGAAGGGCGCGCCAACGCGTGAACTGGGCCTCGATGTTGGCCTTGGCCGGGGCCGATGCGGTGGCGAGGAGGCTGGCGAGGCGCGCGGGGTCGGCGGCGGACTGGGAAGCGAAGTGATGGAACTGGCCATGGCTTTCGAGGACTTGACGGCGGGTGGGCTCGTCCATGGCGTCCCATGTGTTGAGGCGTTCGGCAAGGAGGGGGCGGTCCTGCTCGGGGGCCATGGCGAGGCGTGCGGCGCGTTGTTCCGCCGGGAGGGAGAGGAGCGGGGAGAGGTAGAACCGGAACTGGGCGAGCCGAAGCTGCCATTCGGCGTCGGCGCGTGATTCAGGGTCGAGGTTCTCGAACTCGGCGATGCGGCGCTGGATCGTCTCGCGGGCGGTGGGGGTCTTGCCTTCGAGAAGCTGCTGGCGCCGTGCCGGGGAGGCGGAGAGGAGCTCGAGGAAGAACTCAACGGGTGGCCGCGTGGGGGGCGGGAGGGGAGGCGGGGCGGGTTGGGAGGCGGTTCCCTGGGTGGGTGGCGGGACTGGGGTGGGTTGCTGCGCGCCATGGGCGGGCGCGGGGCCGGCGAGCGGGAGTAGGGCCGCGAGCGTGAGGCCTTGAGCACGTGGCCATGGGGTGGGCCGGTTCATTGGGCGAGGGCGAGGATGAGCGCGTCGTCGTCCGGGCGTGGTCCTGGACCGAGGCGGAGGACGGCTTCGAAGTCGGCGAGGACGGCGGGGTTGATGCCCGGAAGGGAGGCGGCGTGGTCGAGGGCAAGGGTTTCCTCGCCGAGGAGGGGGGCGTTGGGCCGGAGTGCGATGCCGGCGACGAGGAGGAGGCAGGCGATCGCGGCGGAAGCGCCGGCGAGGGGCCGAAGCCACCTGCGGAGGGACTCTCCGGCCCAGGTGGGGCGGGGCGAGCGCCCTTGACGTTCCACCTGCTGGACGACGAGCGCGGTGAAGTTGGAGGAGACGGGCGGGGGCGGCCGATGGGAGTCGAGCAGATGGTTGAGGGCGAGCTCGTCGGCGAGGCGGCGGCGTTCCTGCGGGGAGAGGACGCCATGAGACTGGAGGCGGCGAATGGCATGGGGGTCGGGCCTTGGACCCGAGACATGGTCGAGCCAGTCCTCGTGCGAGTCAGGATTCATGATGTGCGCTCAAACGTAGCCGGGCGCCTGAACCGGGCACCGGCCCCGGCCACAGCCCATGCTGCCATGGTCTTCATCACTCTTGCCCCGGGAAAGTTGCGGCCTCAAGGGGAAGGGTTCCATTCGCCGGAGGCGAGGTAGGGCTTGAGGCGGGACTTGAGGGTTTCGCGGGCGCGATGGATGAGGGACTTGGTGGCGGGGACGGTGGTCCCGAGGACGTGGGCGATCTCCTCGTAGCTGAGCTCGCCCTCGCGGCAGAGGGCGAGCGCGACGCGTTGCTTCTCGGGAAGGTGGGCGAGGGCCTCGTCGATCAGGCGGACGAGCTCGGAGCTCTGGGCAAGGTGGTCGGCCGGGGGTTGGCCGGGGTCGGGGATGGGGAGGGGTTCGTCCGGGGTGTCCTCCGAGCGACGTTGATCGAGGGAGTCGGCGGGATGGCGGGAGCGGCGGCGGACCTCGTTGAGGGACAGGTTCCGGGCGATGGTGAAGAGGAACGTGCTGAAGCGGGCCTGACGTTCGTAGCGGTGGGCGGTCTTCCACAACTGGACGAAGACCCCCTGGGCGAGGTCCTCGGCCTCCTCGCGATCCGGGAGGAGCTTGTGGATGAAGTGAACGACGGGCGTTTTCCAGCGCTCGACCAAGGTTTCAAACGCGGCGATGTCGCCCTCGCGCACGTGAAGCATGAGGGCGGCGTCATGGTCTTCGGGGGGAAGTTCCTGCCGCATGGCGGCGCAGACGCTAGCGAGGGACTTGGCGAGGGGGAAGCGCGTGGTGGGGTATGGGCGCGGGGAACCCGGAGGGGTGGGGTGTCAGGGCAGCGGGCCGGGGCACGGGGGCGCGGGCGCAGGGCATGGGAGGGATTCCATGGCTTGCTGGACAAGCGAGCGGGCGACCCGGAGGACGGTGGCGCGCCGGTTTTCGGCAAGCTGGCGGAGCAGGCCGAGGCGTTCGAGGAAGTCGGGTGGGTCGTCGAGGATGCCATGGGACGTCTCGCCGTCATAGCATTCGGCGATGAGGCCCACGAGGGCCTTGAGGGTGACGGCGTCCGAGTCGGCGGCGAGGTGCCACCGGTTGCCGCGGGGTTCGGCGACCCACCAGAGCCTTGCCATGCAGCCTTGGACGCGGTGGGCATCCGTCCGGGCGGACTCGGGGAGGGGAAGGCGAGTGCGGGCGCGCTCGACGATCCACTGGAGGCGTTGCTGGGGGTCACGCAGGGCGGCGAGCTCGGCGAGGATGGCGCGCCTGCGGGCGATGGGTGGTGCGGGAGGCGTGGGGATGTCCACGGGGTGGTCTTGGGTGTTGTGGCGGGGCTAGTCCCATGGAAAGCCAGGCTTCACATGGTCCTGGAGGCGGCGGAGGTCTGCGCGGTCCTCGGGGTTCTGGGCGATGGTGAAGAAGAGGGCGCCGGACTTCGGGAAGCGCCAGCGCCAACGTTCGACGTGGGAATCGGCGAAGGCGAGGTTGGCGGCTTGGCCGTGGCGGTTGGCGGGGACATCGAACCAGCGGTCGCGGTAAAAGGACTGGAGGGTTGGGGTTCCGAACACGGAGTCGAGGATGGCCTCCTCGTGGGTGTCGATGAAGGTGAAGAGGTTGGCCGGGGCGGGGTTGTTGATGTCGGTGAAGCGGCGGAAGGTGGGTGCGACGTCGCAGGAGATGGATTGGCTGAGGTTGTAGGAGCGGGTGCGGAGGGGTGCGCCTGGGCGCGGGGAGTCGTCGCGGTTGCGGACGCGGGAGGAGTCGGCGGGGCAGCGGAAGGTCGAGACGGTGCGGAGGTAAGGAAAGAGTACGGAGGCATGGAGGTTGGAGGTGGAGAGGTCGTAGGGGGCGAGGCCCGGGGCCCACGAGTTGGAGCGGGTAATGGGCTCGAGGCTGGTGACGTCATAGACGTAGTTGTTGAGGGGGAGGGCGTCGTTGTGGTCGGTGGCGTAGAGGTGGAGGGAGAGGCCAAGCTGGCGTTGGTTGTTCTTGCAGGAGGCGTCAAGTGCCTTCCTGCGGGCGGTGGAGAGGGCGGGGAGGAGCAACGCGGCGAGGATGGCGATGATGGCAATCACCACCAGAAGCTCGACGAGAGAAAAGGCCCCGCGCCCGGGGCGGGCCACGGATGCCCGGTCCATGGGACCGAGGCTGCTGCCGTGGAGTGGAAACGGCAAGGGCGTCGTTGCGTCCCCCAATGCCCGCGTAAGGAGCTTGGGAGTGCCTGGTTGTTGCCTCACGCCGCGCCGACGGAGGTGGACCCATCACGATTTCTTCATGGCTTCGTCTCTGACCATGAAACCGCCGGTTGGCCGCCGGGGCAGGTTTCGCTGGCCCCATCCAGCAAGGCCTGCCAGCCGGTCGCTGCCTGCCCGCGTGCGGATCGCGAGCTTCCCGCCTCCTTGCGCGGGGATTTGGGGCGGGCGAAAACGGGGTTGGCTCCGGGGGCGACCTTCTTGAGAGTGTCGGCAAACCATGAAGAAGAAGGTGCAAGGCAAGTCGTTGGAACGGGTATTCTCGTCGTTGGTGGTGGACGGCATCGAGCGGGCACCGAGCCGCGGGATGTTGTACGCGACAGGCTTCAAGAAGGAGGACTTCAGGAAGTCTCAGGTTGGGGTGGCCTCGACGTGGTCGATGGTGACGCCGTGCAACATGCACATCGACCAGTTGGCGGTGAGCGTGGCGCAGGGGATCAACGAGGCGGGAGGCAAGGCGGTGGTGTTCAACACGATCACCATCTCGGACGGCATCTCGATGGGGACGGAGGGGATGAAGTACTCGTTGGTGTCGCGCGAGGTGATCGCGGACTCGATCGAGACGGTGGTGGGGTGCCAAGGGTTTGACGGGTTCGTGGCGATCGGGGGTTGCGACAAGAACATGCCGGGCTGCGTGATGGCGATGGCGCGGCTGAACCGTCCCTCGATCTTCGTGTACGGGGGCACGATCCTGCCGGGCGAGCATCATGGGCGGGACGTGGACCTCGTGAACATCTTCGAGGCGGTCGGCAAGCAGGCGGCGGGCCAGTGCACGGGGGAGGAGGTGGAGGCGGTGGCGGAGGTGGCGATTCCCGGCGCGGGCTCGTGCGGCGGCATGTACACGGCCAACACGATGGCCTCGGCGATCGAGGCCTTGGGCCTGAGCCTGCCGAACTCGTCGGCGCAGGCGGCGGTTTCCAAGGACAAGACGGTGGACTGCGAGGAGGCGGGCCGTGCGGTTCTGGGGTTGATCCGGCGCGGGATCCGGCCGCGGGACATCCTGACGAAGGAGGCGTTCGAGAACGCGATGACGCTGGTGATTGCGCTGGGAGGCTCGACGAACGCGGTGATGCACCTGATCGCGATGGCGCATTGCGCGGGGGTGAAGCTGACGATCGACGACTGGACGCGGGTGGGGAAGCGGGTGCCGGTGCTGGCGGACCTGAAGCCGAGCGGCAAGTACGTGATGGCGCGCCTCGTGGAGATTGGGGGGACGGTGCCGCTGATGAAGATGTTGCTGGACGAGGGCCTGCTGCACGGGGACGTGATGACGGTGACGGGCAAGACGATGCGGGAGAACCTGCGGAAGGCGCCCAAGTACCCCAAGGATCAAGACATCGTCCGGGGCTTCGACAACCCGATCAAGCCGACGAGCCACCTCGTGGTTTTCCGGGGCAACCTGTGCCCGGGTGGCGCGGTGGGCAAAATCTCCGGGAAGGAGGGCCTGCATTTCGAGGGGCGTGCGATCGTGTTCGAGAACGAGGAGAGCGCGTTGAAGGGCATCCTTGGGGGCAAGGTGCGCAAGGGCCACGTGGTGGTGGTCCGGTACGAGGGGCCGCGAGGCGGGCCGGGCATGCGCGAGATGCTGTCGCCGACGTCGGCGATCATGGGCAAGGGTCTGGGCAAGGACGTGGCGTTGATCACGGACGGCCGGTTCTCGGGGGGCTCGCATGGGTTCGTCATCGGGCATGTGACGCCGGAGGCGCACGTGGGCGGGCCGTTGGCGGTGGTCCGGAACGGCGACCCGATCGTGATCGACGCGGAGAAGCGTGCGATCACGCTTGGGATTCCCGCGGCGGAGCTGGACGCGCGGCTGCGCGGGTGGAAGCAGCCCAAGCCCCGGTACACGCGGGGCGTGCTTGCGAAGTACGCGGCGACCGTGTTGTCGGCCTCGGAGGGGGCGATCACGGACCGGGACTTGCCGTTGTGAAGACGTGCGTGCTGGGGGCGTCCGGGCTGCGGGTGTCGCGGCTGGCGTATGGCTGCTGGCGGCTGGCCGGGAGCGAGGGCGGTCCGCGGGTGGAGGCGTCCGCCGGGCGCCGTGCGGTCCATGAGGCGATCGACGCGGGGTACACGTTGCTCGACTTGGCGGACATCTATGGCGGGGGCGAGTGCGAGCGGATCGTGGGGGAGGCGTTGCGGGAGCGCCCGGGCGCGAGGGACTCGCTGGTGGTGGCCAGCAAGTGTGGCATCCGCCGGGCCGGGGAGCCGGCCGGGACGGTGGGCCGGTACGACTTCTCGGAGTCGCACCTGGTCGGGTCGGTGGAGGGGAGCCTGCGTCGGCTTGGGCTTGAGACCCTGGACCTGCTGATGTTGCACCGGCCGGACTACCTGATGGAACCGGACGTGGTGGCGGGAGCGTTCTCGGCGTTGCGGGCATCGGGGAAGGTCCGGCACTTTGGGGTCTCGAACTTCCGGCCCGCGCAGGTGGAGTTGTTGTGGCGAGCCTGCGGGATGCCGTTGGTGACGCACCAGGTCGAGGTGAGCCTGATGCATCTTGCGGCCCTGGAGGACGGGACGCTGGACCAGTGCCAGCGGCTGGGGTTGACGCCGACGGCATGGAGCCCGCTGGGGCGGGGGGTGCTGGGGGATGCGTTGCTGGAGGGCCACCCGGAGGCGGTGGCGGCGCGGGCGGCACGACTGCGGGGAGAGCTGGACGCGGTGGCTCCGGGCCATGGGCTCGATCGGGCGGGCGTGGCCTTGGCATGGGTGCTGCGGCATCCGTCGCGCCCGGTGCCGGTGGTTGGCTCGGCTGAGCCGTCGCGGATCCGTTCCATGGCGCGGGCGGCGGAGGTGGAGCTGGGACGCGACGACTGGTACCGCCTGCTGGTGGCGTCCCGGGGCGAGCGGCTGCCGTAGGGGTGGAGCGTGGTGGTGGCAGGAAGGGGCGGGTGCGGAAAGGCGGGTTTGACAGTTTGGGGGTCGTTTGAGATAGCCGGGGCCACGTCGAGGTCCGGTCTTCCAACGTCCGGGCGCGGGGGAACCAACGTCCGCGGGGGCAAGAATCCCGTGGAAGGGGCGAACAAGGCCGGGCAACCGGCCGATGCGGGCACCGAACGGCCCGAGCCCGTCAGCTAACCTCGCAGGCGGCGTTTGGGCATGCGAGGCGGTCATGTTTGGATTGCCTGCCGCGGCCTCGTTGGGACGACGGGATGAACGGCAGATGAAAGCAACAGGCGGGTCGGCGGGCTTCACATGGCGGCATGCGGGCATGGCCTTGGGGGCATTGGGCGTGGTGTACGGCGACATCGGGACCAGCCCCTTGTACGCGATGCGTGAATGTTTTGGGGGCCTTCACCCGCTGGCGGTCACGCGGGCGAACGTCCTCGGGGTGCTGTCCCTCTTCATCTGGTCTCTCATCCTGATCGTGTCGGTGAAGTATCTTGTGTTCGTGATGCGGGCGGACAACAAGGGGGAGGGCGGCATCCTTGCGTTGATGTCGCTGGCGTTCCCGGAGCGGCGTGGGTTGGGGATTGGGATTTCGAGGACGGGGCGGGTGATGATGGTGGGCCTTGGGTTGTTTGGGGCGGCGTTGCTTTACGGGGACGGGATGATCACGCCGGCGATGTCGGTGCTGGGCGCGGTGGAGGGCCTGAACGTGCTGACGCCACGGCTTGGGGATTGGGTGGTGCCGATCACGGTGGCGATCCTTGCGGGGTTGTTCATGGCGCAGAGCGCGGGGACGGCGGCGGTGGGTCGTGTGTTTGGGCCGGTGATGGTGGCGTGGTTTGCGGTGGTGGGGATGCTTGGCCTTGGCAGCCTTTCGAAGAGCCCCGGGGTGTTGGCGGCGCTGAACCCGGCGCATGGCCTTGCGTTCCTTGTGGGAGGGGGCTGGAAGGTGTTCCCCGTGCTGGGATCCGTGTTTCTTGCGGTGACGGGCGGGGAGGCGTTGTACGCGGACATGGGGCACTTTGGGCGACGCCCGATCCGGCAGGCATGGTTTGGGCTGGTGCTGCCGTCGTTGGTCCTGAACTACCTTGGGCAGGGGGCGCTGCTGTTGTCGGACGCGTCCGCCGCCTCGAACCCCTTCTACAACCTTGCGCCGAAGTGGGCCTTGATCCCGCTGGTGGTGCTGGCGACGGCGGCGGCGGTGATTGCGTCGCAGGCGCTGATCACGGGCGTGTTTTCGCTGACGATGCAAGGGATTCAACTGGGATACATCCCGAGGCTGGTGGTGGAGCACACGTCGGAGCGGGAGCGCGGCCAGATTTACCTGCCGCAGGTGAACGCGGCGTTGGCCGCGGCGTGCCTTGCGTTGGTGCTGGAGTTCCGCAACACGACGAACCTCGCGGCGGCGTATGGGATCGGGGTGACGCTGACGATGGCGATCGACACGGTGCTGTTTTACTTCGCGGCGCGGCGGATGTGGCGATGGACATGGTGGATGGGGGCGTTGGTCTGCGTGCCGGCGTTGCTGATCGAGCAGGCGTTCTTCGGGGCCAACGCGCTGAAGATCACGCATGGCGGCTGGGTGCCGTTGGTGGTGGGGGCGGGATTGTTCACGCTGATGGTGACATGGAAGCGCGGGCGCCAGTTGCTGGGGCAACGGATGCGTTCGTCCGCGATCCCGGCGGACAAGTTCATCGAGAGCGTGGAGAGGCGTCAGCCGCCGCGCGTGGAGGGGACGGCGGTGTACATGGCGGGCAACTCGGACGGGACGCCCTTGGCGTTGCTGCACAACCTGAAGCACAACAAGGTCCTGCACCGGCGCATCGTGTTCCTGACGGTGGCGGTGGACGAGGACCCGCGTGTTCCGGACTCGGAGCGGGTGGAGATCGAGAAGCTGACCTTGGGGTTTTGGCGGGTGAAGGCGCGGTTCGGCTTCTTCGAGGAGCCGAACGTGCCCTTGGTCCTTGAGCTGTGCGAGAAGCAGGGGCTGGAGTTCAGGGAGACGGAGACGACGTTCTTCCTGAGCCGCGAGACGGTGATTCCCAGCAAGAGGGGCGGGATGGCGCTGTGGCGTGAGCGGGTGTTCGCGTTGATGGCACGCAACGCCCAAAGCGCCACCGCCTTCTTCCGCCTTCCAGCCAACCGCGTCGTCGAGCTGGGGATGCAAGTCGAGATCTGAGGGCGCGTCGGCGCCGTGACGTGCAGGTTTTTGGCCTTGATGTGACTTGGCGCGGGTGGAAGGACGGGATGCGGTGCAACTCCACCGGGAGCGAGAGCCCCGGTGTTGCCACGGAGCAGGCCTTGGCCGCGATGGCGCCGTCGCTCGCACGATGGACCGCAAGCCGTCCCCGCTGCCGGACTGGTTTTCGGGCAAGTTTCCTCGATGGTGCCCAACACGGGAATGCCAGCCCGGGCGTCGGGCGGACTTCGTGGACGGGGCGAGGGGGGGCGAGACGAGGACGGCCGAACCGGTGCGGGTTGGGGCGATGGAGGAGAGGGGACCAGGATGAACTGGGGCGGGAATGTGGCGGGAACGAGGCGGCTTGGCCGGGGTGCGGTGGTTTTTCGTTGGCAGGCGGGGGAGGGGCTTGGGACGGTGCAAGCCCATGAAGTACATCTTCGTCACGGGCGGCGTGGTGAGTTCCTTGGGGAAGGGGCTCACGGCGGCCGCCTTGGGGACCTTGCTGGAGAACCGGGGGCTGCGGGTGACGCTGCAAAAGTTTGACCCGTACCTGAACCTCGACCCGGGCACGATGAGCCCGTACCAGCACGGGGAGGTGTACGTCCTGGACGACGGCGCGGAGACGGACCTTGACCTTGGGCATTACGAACGGTTCACGAGCACGAAGCTGACGCGCCGGAACAACACGACGAGCGGGCAGGTGTACCAGCAGGTCTTGGACAACGAGCGCAGCGGCGTGTACCTAGGCAAGACCGTTCAGGTGATCCCGCACGTGACGGACGAGATCCAGAGGCGCATCCAGGTGTTGGCGGAGGAGACGCGTCCGGACGTGCTGATCACGGAGGTGGGGGGCACGGTGGGCGACATCGAGGGGCTCCCCTTCCTCGAGGCAATCCGCGAGTTCGCGCAGGAAGCGGGCCCGGGCAACGTGTGCTTCCTGCACGTGACGTACATTCCGTTCATCAAGGCGGCGGGGGAACTGAAGACCAAGCCGACGCAGCAGTCGGTGGCAAAGCTTCGGGAGATTGGGATCACGCCGCACCTCTTGGTTTGCCGGACGGAGCATCCGTTGGGCAAGGAACTGAGGCAGAAGCTGGCGATGTTCTGCAACGTGCCGCAGGAGGCCGTGATCGAGGAGAAGGACGTGGACCATTCGATCTACGAGGTGCCGTTGATGTTGCAGCGCGAGCGGATGGACGACCTTGTGTGCAGGATCCTGCAACTGGACGTGCCCCCGGCGCGGATGGCCCATTGGCAGGACATCATCCGCAGGCTCATCGCGCCGCAGCATCGGGTACGGGTGGGCGTGGTGGGGAAGTATGTCGGGCTGCAAGATGCGTACAAGTCGGTGTACGAGGCGCTGATCCACGGCGGGATCGCCAACGACTGCGGCGTCCAGATCGAGCAGATCGAGGCGGAGGACGTGGAGACGGGGGATCCTGCGACGCTTTTCAAGGGCTTGGGCGGCATCCTTGTGCCGGGCGGTTTCGGCGACCGCGGCATCGAGGGGAAGATCAAGGCGGCGCAGTACGCGCGGGAGCGGAATGTCCCGTACCTCGGCCTGTGCCTTGGGATGCAGATTGCCGTGATCGAGTTCGCGAGGAACGTGCTGGGGCTGAGGCAGGCGCATTCGACCGAGTTCAATCCCTCGACGCCGGACCCGGTGATTGACTTGCAGGAGTCGCAGAAGGGCGTGACGCAGGTGGGGGGAAGCATGCGGCTGGGGTCACAGCCATGCCGTCTGGCGCCGGGAAGCAGGTCGAGGGAGCTGTACGGGAGCGACGTGGTGAACGAGCGGCACCGGCACCGCTTCGAGTTCAACAACCGTTACCGGGATGCGTTCACGAGGGCCGGTTTCGTGTTTGCGGGGACCACGCCGGACGATCGGTTGGTGGAGGTGATCGAGATGGCCAATCACCCGTTCTTCGTGGCGGCGCAGTTTCATCCCGAGTTCCTGTCCAAGCCGAATGCGCCGCATCCCTTGTTCCGGGGCTTCATCGCGGCGGCGCACCAGCACCTGCATGCACGGCCACTGCTGGCCGGGAGCTAGCGCCGTGTCTCAACCATGACTGGTGTTGCGCCGACAGGGATTTTCGCGTCCAACGAGGCGCGAGCGACGAGCAGACCCGCAGGGGTCCGTGAGGAACGAGCCACGACGTGGGCCGTGCGAGGAGCGGCGGCCCCGCGGGGCCGGGGACCCGCGGCGGCCGGGGTTTCCGGGTTCAAGGAAGGAGCATGCCGGATGTCCGGGCCCCGGCGAGGAGGCCGACGCGTTCGAAGGCGGGTCAGCGCGCGTTGATCATCCGGGAGACGACTGCGGCGGGTTCGGTGTCGCCGCGGAGCCAGTCGGCCAGCATGCCCGCTTCCTTCCCCGTGAGGCGCCCGTCCTTGACGAAGGAGGGCATGCGGTCGTTGCGTTGCCCGTAGAAGCGCTCGTGGGTGGGGTCGGCGATCACGCCGACGAGCCATTCGCGGGAACCCCAGCCGGTGAGGTCGGGGGCGGTGGCCTCTTCGTCGGGCTTGCGGAAGGCATGGCAATCGGTGCAGCCGAACGTTTCACGGGCATGGACTCGGCCGCGCTCGATGAGTTCGGCGTCGGCGGAATCCTTCCGGGCTTGTGCGGGCAAGGCGGCCTCGGCGCTGACGGCGGCGATCATGGCCTCGAGGGCACCGGGGTTGCCGGCGTGAAGCTTGGGGAGCTTGGTGGTGACGTAACGGGTCATCTTCCCCTCCTTGAACTTGGTTCCGCCGTAGTAGGCGTGGTTCGTGATCTGGGAGGCCTCAAGGAGCCCGGCGAGCCATGAGCGGGAGCCAAAGCCCTTGAGGTCGGGGGCGCTGGGGGGCTCGGCATGGACGGCCCCTTGGCCGTCATGGCCGTCGTAGCGGTGGCAGGAGGCGCAATGCTGGGCAAAGAGGCGCGGCCCGGCCGAGCCGGGGTCGTCGCGGAGAAGCGCTGCGGCTCCGGCGGGCGGGATGCCGCCATTGGCCTTGACCAAGGCCACGACGCGCTCGGATGCCTCGGCGGCGGAGCGGACGGCCGCATGGTAGCTGGCGTTGGAGGCGTCGGACTGAAGCGAGCGGAAGGTGAGGCCAAGGGCGCCGAGGAGCAGGGCGAGGAGGAAGCCGACGTTGAAGCGGTGGCCGAGTCGCCAGTTCCCGAGCAACGGCATGGCGGCGAGCATGCCGAGGAGGATGCCGGGGACAATGATGGCGCCGACGAGCTCGCCGTGATGGCCGAACCATGACGTGAGAAAGTCGAGCTTGAGGAACTCGAACAGGAACAGGAAGTACCACTCCGGCCGGGCGGCGTTGAAGGGCTGGGTGGGGTCGGCGGGGGCGTGGAGCTCGGCTCCGTGATGGCGGATCGTGAGGTAAAGCACGGCCGCGATCACGGCGAGGCAGGCTACGCCGTCCATGAGGACCTGGTCTGGCCAGAAGCGGCCCTCGGGCTTGCGATAAGGTTGCTTGGCGGTGAGGCCGTGTCGGCGGAAGAGGGCGACATGCCCGGCCACGGCGACGACCAGCAAGGCAGGCAGGACGCCGGCGTGGAGGGCGAAGAAGCGTGTGAGGGTGTGGTGGCCGTAGTCGGTGCCGCCAACGACCAGCTTTTGCAGGGCGGGCCCCACGATGGGGGCGATGCCCATGAGGGCGGTGGCGACCTTGGTGGCCCCGTAGCCCTTTTGGTCCCACGGAAGCAGGTAGCCGGTGAGGCCGAGGCCAAGGGTGAGGAGCATGAGGACGACCCCGAACCAATAGTTGACCTCGCGCGGGGCCTTGTAGGCGCCGTCGATGACGACCTGGAGCAGGTGCAGCACCAGGAGCACGTGCATGGCCTGGGCGGTGAAGTGATGGATGCCGCGCAGGATCCACCCGCCGGCCATCTCGTGCTGGATGTAGTACACGCTCTCCCATGCCGTGGTGGCGCTGGGGCTGTAGGCCATCCAGAGGACGATTCCCGTGATGACCTGGACTGCGAAGCAGAAGGTCAGGGTGCTGCCCCAGACGTAGCGCCACCGGGCACCCCCGGGGATCCGCTCGAAGAGGACCTCGTGGAGCAACCCGCGAAAGCCCGTCCGAGAGTCGAGCCAATCCATCGCCTTCTTCATGTCACCTCCACCTTTTCCTTGATCCCGGTCCGGTACTGGACGAACCGCACCCAGACGTCGTCGCCCTTCACCTCCACTTGCAACGTGTCCATGGGCCGTGGGCTCGGGGACTTGGGGTCGTTGATCGAGCCATCCATGGCGAAGGTGCTGTCATGGCACGGGCAGAAGAACGACTTCCTCTCGGCTTGATAGTCCACGAAGCAGCCCGCGTGGGGACAAACCGAATGCAGCGCGACCACCTTGTCCTTCGCGGTGCGCCTGAGGTAGATCGCGCCCAAGGGGACATCCGGCTCGCGGGTCCAGCCGTCGCGCTTCCCGGCGACGACCGTGACACGGCGGGGGGTGCCGTCAGGAGGAAGGGCTTCGAGGGCGGCGACGCGGACCATGGCGGTGCCGGATGCGTCGCGGGCGAGGGGGTCGAGCCATGCGACGAGCCCGGCGGCGGCCGGGACGATCATGCAACAACCCCCGACCACCCCAGCGGCGGCCTCCTTCAAGAATGCCCGGCGGTCGGACGCCGGAGCCTGTGGCGTGGAACTGGACATGTGCTCGTAGGATCGTGTGCCCGGAAAGGGCAAACGAAGCCGGCCGAAGGTGTGGCGGTTTCCATGTTTTGCCAGCGCGAAGGCAAGAATTGTGGGGTCATGGCAGGGCAGGGGGGCGCATGGAACCGGGCGTTGCCGCGCGTTGGCGAGTCGGGCAGTCTCGTCCACAGGATGGAGGTGCTGGCGAGTTCGGAAAGCGTGGGCAAGCGGCTGTGTCGTTCGTGCGGGGGGGCACTGGGGCGTCCGATCCTTGACCTTGGGATTCAGCCGCTGGCGAACAACCTGCCGCGGCCCGAGGACCTTGCTTCGGGCCGTCCCGAGCCGTGTTTCCCGCTGCGGCTGGCGGTGTGCCCCGCATGCTGGCTGATGCAGATCACGGAGGTGGTTCCGCCCGTGGAATTGTTCGGGAACTACCTTTACTTCTCGTCGTTCAGCGACGCGATGCTCCGGCACGCGCGGGCGGCGGCGGGGAGGTTGATGGCGAACGAACGGCTGGGCGCGGGGTCGTTCTTGGTGGAGGTGGCGTCCAACGACGGGTACCTGCTGAGGAACTTCGTCGAGGCCGGCGTGCCGTGCCTTGGGATCGAGCCCGCGAGCAACGTGGCGGAGGTGGCGGTCAAGCGGGGCATTCCCACGCTGAACGAGTTCTTCGGGCTGGCCCTCGCGCGGCGGCTGGCGTCCGAGGGGCGCCGTGCGGACGTGGTGCTGGGGAACAACGTGTTCGCGCACGCGCCGGACACGAACGACTTCGTGGCGGGGCTGGGTGCGTTGCTGAAGCCGGGCGGGGTGGCGGTTCTTGAGTTCCCGTACGGCTGCGAGCTCGTGGAACAGCTCGAGTTCGACACGATCTACCACGAGCACGTTTTTTATTTCACGTTGTCGGCCTTGCTGCCGCTTTTCGCGCGGCACGGGATGGAGGTGACGGACGTGGAGCGCATGGCGATCCACGGCGGGTCCCTGCGCCTGAGCGCCGCGCACGCCGGGACGCGGGCGGTGATGCCATCGGTTGCCGGGTTGCTGGATGAGGAGCGCGGCAAGGGCGTGTGCGGGGCGGGGTACTACGAGGCGTTTGCCGAACGGGTGGGGAAGTTGCGGGAGGCGTTGCTGGGATTGCTCCGGGAGATTCAGGGCCGGGGCCAATCCATCGCGGCGTACGGTGCATCCGCAAAGGGCTCGACCTTGCTGAACTTCTACGGCCTTGGCCGGGGCGGGATGGATTGCATCGAGTTCGTGGCGGACCGGAGCACGGCCAAGCAAGGTCGCCTGACGCCGGGCACGCACCTGCCGATCGTGGGGCCGGAGGCCCTGCGGGAACGGAAGCCGGACTACACGCTGTTGCTGACGTGGAACTTCGCGGAGGAAATCCTGGGGCAGCAGGCTGCATACCGTGCGGCGGGCGGGCGGTTCATCGTTCCGTTGCCGGTGGTGCGGGTGGTTTGAAGCGCGATCGCGCGACGTTTTTTTGGAAGTGATGCTTGCGTGGGGGGCGGAGATTGTGATTTTTTTCACGAGTCGTTTGCGCGGGGTACGCGCTGGCGAGGTTTCCGGGCGGCATGTCCCGGTCTTGCCGAGGTCCTGAAAGGGCCTCGGCATGGCTTTTATGGGGCTTAAAGCCAGCGCGGGAAGCTCGGTGGTGGCGAGCCATGATGTGCGCGGCGGCCAAGGAAGCGAGCGCGTGGCCCGGGGGTGAACCGGGATTGGAACGGCGAAAGGGCGCCCCGTGTCGGGCGTTGAGGTCGCCGTGGAAAGGTTGAACGAGCATGTCGGACATCTTCCCGAAGTGGACGAACCAGTTGCCGCTGATGGCGGCGGTCGCCGCGCCCATCCTTGGGCTGACGGCGATTGCGAGCATCACGTACTACGTGACTCCGAAGTACACGAGGGTGGGGTACCAGCCGAAGCA
>CAIYFP010000199.1 GCA_903925515.1 uncultured Verrucomicrobiota bacterium | reverse complement strand
TGTTTTTGGAATCGAATCGCCGGCGCTTTGAGGCGTTCAAATCGGTAACGATACCTTTTTGCTTATGGGGCGTTTTGGTTTTCGTGGAAGGTGATTGGATGGGGTGAAAACGGCCCGGAATGGGTTTTGCAGCAGAACCAATGCTTTAGATGTGACCCCATTGCCTGGGCTCCGGAACCGTGAGCGCAAGAATCTTGCGCGTGGATTTGGGAAGCCTCTTCCCAGTTTCCCCAAGGAGGCGCAGCGTCTCGGGGTTCCGTGGGTCGTCGAGCGTTCCATCCCCGTCGGGTCCTCGCCGTGCGGACGCGTGCAGGGCTCGCGTCAGGGCTCGCCTGTATCCTGGCGTGGGCCTCGTCGGCGTCCCAGCCCGCCGCGCATTGGGCGTTCCAGCCGTTGAAGCCGGCGTCCGGCCTCGGTGGCGCCCCGGTGGATTCCCTTGTGGCAGGCGCGATGGCGGCCGAGGGACTTCGGCCGTCGCCGGAGGCATCGCGTGAGGTGCTGCTGCGCCGCGCAACCTTTCTCGTGACGGGGCTGCCGCCCTCGGAGGCGGAGGTCGGGGCCTTCGTCGCGGATGCGCGACCCGGCGCATGGGAGCGCGTCGTGGACCGGTTGCTGGCGTCGCCGCGCCACGGGGAGCGATGGGGCAAGCTATGGCTTGACGCGGCCGGGTACGCCGATTCCAACGGCTACTTCAACGCGGACTCGGACCGCCCGCTTGCTTTTCGGTATCGCGACTACGTCATCCGGTCGGTGAACCAGAACAAGCCGTTTGACCAGTTCGTGCGCGAGCAACTGGCGGGCGACGAGCTTTCGGGATGGCAACCTGGACAGCCCGTCTCGGCCGGGGTGGTCGAGCTGCTGGAGGCGACCCATTTCCTTCGCAACGGGCAGGACGGATCGGGGGAGAGCGATGGCAACCCCGACGAGGTCCGGGTGGACCGCTATTACGCGTTGGAATCGGCCGTGCAGGTGGTGGGGACGAGCCTGCTTGGCCTGACGCTCCAGTGCGCCAAGTGCCATGACCACAAGTTCGAGCCGCTGACCCAGCGGGAATACTACGGCCTCCAGGCGTTCCTTTACCCGGCGTTCCACGTCGAGAAGTGGACGAAACCCAACGAGCGCATCGTGCGCGCCGCCATGCCCGGCGAGCTGGAGGCATGGAAGGAACGCGAGGCCGGGGTGGATCGCGAGGTCGAGGCGGCCCGCGCCAGCCTCCGCGAATGGGCCCACGTCCACCGCCCCGCCGGACGCGTCCTGTTCTCCGACGAATTCGTCCCGGGCACGACCCTGGCGCCGCGTTGGTCCAACACGGCGCCCGGAGACGAAGCCCCCGGCGGCTCGCCCCCCGTGCGAGTGGACTCCGAGACCGTCCCGGGTGCGTTCGTGCGCGACGGCCGATTGCACGTCGTGGAGGGCGGTGGCGGCGGCGACCGCTGGCTTTGCACCGTCCAATCGTTTGATTGGCGGCCCATGGCTCCCGGGGCATGGATCCAGGCGACGTTCGACCTCGTGGACAACCGGTTGTCCGCAAAGGGCGCCCCGGCCGAGCGCATCGGCTACTTCATCGCCGCCCATGACTTCAACGACAACGGCAAGGTCCCCGGCGGCAACATCCTCGTGGACGGCCACCCCGGAGGCGCGTCGGCGGTGGACCTGGATTACCCGGGGCCGGACGCGAGCCAGCGCGGCAAGATCGGGAGGACTGGCTATCAACCCGGGCGCAACTATGGCGTCCGCATCACCCGGCGCGGGGACGGCCAGCTCGACCTTGAGCACCTTGTCGATGGCGTGGCCGATGGCGCCGCCCTGGTGCTGGAGGATGCGGACCTGCCGCCGGGCGCGTTCGGCTTGGAGTACTGCTGCGGACGCAGCTTCGTCGTGGATCATGTGATGGTGGAGGCATCGGCGCACGACGACCCGGCATGGGTTGCGGCGGATGCGTCCTTCCGCAAGGAGCTGGGCGAGCGCAAGGTGGCGGTGGAAGGCATGGTTCGCGTTGCCGAGGCGCGCCGCACGCCGGAGCCCGGGAAGATTGCCTGGACGACCGACTCGGGCCCGGAGGCGCCGCCGGTGCCCTTGCTCAAGCGTGGCAACCCGAAGACGCCCGGAGAACCCGTCCCGCCCCTCGTCCCCGCGTTCCTTGGGAACGGACCCCAACCGGAGGCGCGCCCGACGGCGACGACGACCGGGCGACGCCGCGCGCTGGCGGATTGGTTGTTCGAGCGGGGATCGCCGCAGGCCGGGCTGGTGGCGCGCGTGGCCGTCAACCGCGCATGGCAGCATTACTTCGGGACGGGGATTGTTTCCACGCCGGACAACCTCGGGCTGAGCGGATCGCGTCCGACGCACCCGGAATTGCTGGAGGTGCTGGCAGCGCGGCTGGCCCACGGCTGGGACATGAAGGCGTTGCACCGCGAGATCCTGCTCAGCGCGACCTTCCGGCAGGCCAGCGTCCCGCGCGGCCCTGCCCTGCGCGTGGACCCGTCGAATCGCCTGCTCTGGCGTTTCCCGCTGCGCCGTCTCGACGCCGAGTCCATCCGTGACGGCATGCTCGCGGCGGCGGGCGTCATGGAGGGGAAGGCGTCGGGGCCGTACGTCCCCACGCCTCGCGCCGCCGACGGCGAGGTGGCCCCGGACGAGTCGCGCCCGGGAGGGCTGGCGCGGACGGTGTTCCTCCAGTCGCGGCGGACGCAGGTGCCGACGTTCCTTGGGACGTTTGACGCGCCCTCGATCGTGTTCACGTGCACGCGGCGGGCGACGACGACGATGCCATTGCAATCGTTGGCGCAGTTGAACTCCGAGTTTTGCGTGCGACGCGGCCGGGACATGGCGCGGACGTTGGCGGGCGAGCATCCGGGCGCGGGCGCGCGGTTGACCTCGGCGTTCGTGCGGGCCTACGGCCGGCCGCCGACGTCTGAGGAGCGGGCGGCGGCGGAGTTGTTTCTGGAGGGGCAGGCGGCGGCTCGTGGCATCGAGGGCGCATGGGAGGACCTGTGCCAGTCGTTGATCGCGTCGAACGGTTTCCTTTATCTCGAATGAACGCGAGGGGGCATGCGATGGGTCTGGGGCGCCGGGCGTTCCTTGCGCGGACGGCGGGCGGGCTGGGGGCGTTGGCGTTGGCGGACCTGATGGCGCGCGGCGGCGCGTTGGCGAGCGGCGCCGGGGGCGGTGCCGGGGCGACCGTGGCCTTCCCGACGCATCGTCCGCGGGCGCGGGCGGTGATCAGCCTGTTCCAGCATGGCGGGCCGAGCCAGATGGACTTGTTTGATCCGAAGCCGGCCTTGAACCGGTGGAGCGGCAAGCCTTATCCGGGGGGCGACCTTGAGGTGCACTTCGACAAGCAGGCGGGCAACGTGCTGGGAGCTCCCTACGCGTTCCGGCGGCATGGCCGCTGCGGGATGGAGCTGTCCGAGCTGCTGCCGCATGCGGGGACGATTGCCGACGACATCCTGCTGGTGCGCTCGATGACGACGGGGTCGGTGGACCATGAGTCAGCGTTGCGGATCATGCACACGGGGCGGTTCCTTGCGGGCTTGCCCACGCTGGGGTCGTGGCTGCTGTACGGGCTGGGGACGGAGAACGCGAACCTGCCGTCCTACGTGGTGTTGGCGGACCCGGGCGGCCTGCCGGTGGATGGCGAGCGCAATTGGTCGTCGGGCTTCCTCCCGGCGGTGTACCAGGGCACGGCGTTCCGGGGCGGGCCGTCGCCGGTGTTCCACCTGAGGACTCCCGGGCATCTCATGGGCGCGGCGCGTTCGAACCAGCTCGCGTTGCTGGACCGCCTGAACCGCGCCCATGCGGCGGCGCACCCGGACGACACGGAGCTGGCGGCGCGCATCAGCAACTTCGAGACGGCGGCGCGGATGCAGGCGACGGTGCCGGAGGTGCTGGACCTTTCCGGCGAGAGCGAGGCGACGCGGCGGATGTACGGGTTGGACAACCCGGTGACGGCGGAGTACGGGCGGCGATGCCTGTTGGCGCGGAGGTTGGTGGAGCGCGGGGCACGGTTCGTGCAGTTGTTCCTCAACGGCCAGCCCTGGGACACTCACGACAAGAACGCCGAGCGCCTCAAGGGCTTGTGCGCCGCATCGGACCAGCCCAGCGCGGCGCTGGTGAAGGACCTGAAGGCTCGTGGACTGCTGGACTCGACGGTGGTCCTGTGGACCGGCGAGTTCGGGCGGCTGCCCATCTCGCAGGGGGCGGACGGCCGGGACCACAACCGTCATGCGTTCTCGCTTTGGGTGGCGGGCGGCGGGTTCCGTGCCGGCCATGTGCATGGGGCGACGGACGAGTTCGGGTATCGAGCGGTGCAGGACGTGGTGAGCGTGCACGACTTCCATGCGACGCTGCTGCACGCGATGGGGATCGACCATCGGCTGCTGAACCATCCGCACGAGGGGCGGGAGGCGAGCCTGACGGACGCGGAAGTGACGGGGGCGCGGGTGGTGCCGGCGTTGATGGCGTGAGGCGGGACGTCCTGGATTCCCCGGGGCTCGCGGCGCCCAGATTCCCGCGCAAGCATCCGGGAATCCCCCTGATCCGCGCGCCATGAACGAGGGGCGTGGGCGCTCAAGCCGGGGATCATGCCCATCCGCAACGGCCCCGTGTTGGCACGCAGCCTGCCGCCAAGCACCAGCTGGGGATCGAGGGCGTCGCACCTCGTTGCGCGTGGATTTGGGAATGCCCGGTTCCACGACCGGGTCAGCCGAGGCGGGCCGCATGCTGGCTTGCGATCGGGGCCGACGGGCAGGGAGCGCGGCATTGGCCGCAAGGAGCCTGAGTTCCCGGCGCCTTGGCGTCTCCTTGCCCACGCCCCTTCCCGTGGCTCCCGGGGCGGCAGGATCCTGAAGCGATGCGGCATGGCACCCCATGAACTCGCGGGCCGGGGGACCGGCCGGAGTTCACGGGCCCCATGACCCAGCCCAGCCCTGCCTTGGCATGGAACATGGCGTGAGGATTTTCCGGCCTCGCGGGTTCGGAACCGGGCACCGAAAGGCGGCTTGCGCGGGGATGAGGGTGGGCGGGTGGCACCGGGTCCTTGCGGGGGCCCGGGGTCCCCGGGGAAGGCATGGCGCACGCAGCCATGGGTCTGGCAGCTGGGCGTCCCCAAGGGGCAGCCTCAAGCCGGACCGGGACAACGCCCCGGGTTCCCGTGAACCCACCCGTTCGCGCGGGCTTCAGGGGCGGGCGAGCTTGCGGGCATGGCGGAGGACGCGTTCCCAGTCGAAGGCGGGGCCGGGGTCCACCTTGTTGGGCTGGACATGGTAATGGCCGAGGAGGCCGGAGTGGGCTTCGAGACGGGCGGCCGGGAGGGCGTCGGAGGTGACCTTGCCGTCGGGGCCGCGGGGGGCGTCGAGCTGGATCCTTGGGAGGACGGCATGGAGTGCGGCGGTGAGCCGGGCGAGGGCCTCGTATTGCTCGGGGGTGAAATCGTATTGGATGAGGTCGTTGCCCTGGATCTTGCCAAGGATGGGGTCTGGCCGTGCGGGGCGTCCGACGAAGCCGGGGGTGGCGATGCCGGGGTTGCCGATCCAGTCGGGGAAGACGAGGCGGACGCCCTTGTCGTCCTTGGAGTACCATGGGTCAAGGACGTGGCGGTTGGGGACGGGGTGTGCGCCGGGGTGGGCGACCTCGACGCCGACGCTGCGGCTGTTGGAGGTGGTGGCGTGCCATGCGCGTTCCTTGAGGTCGAGCGTCTGGTAGATGGTTCCATCGACATCGAGCATGAAGTGGACGGAGAGGCCGCGGAGGTCGTGGAGGACCTCGAAGCAGCGCCGGCTGGTGCCGGTGGCGTCGAAGTGGATGACGAACTGGTCCACGCGTTCGCGGAGCTCGGCGAGCTGCCAGCCGCCGCCGCGGACGCGTTCGCGCATGGCGGAGTCGAGACCGTCGCGGCGGAGCCCGTAGCGGTTCGGGGTCTCGGGCCCCTTGCTTTCGGCGCGGGTGGAGTCCCAGTCGGACTTCTCGAAGGGGGAGAACCGTCGTTCGACGCGGTAGGCGTCGTAGCCGCCGGGGTCCAACCATGTGACGACGCGGGTGCCGGTGTGGAAAAGCTGGCCGCAGGCGATGATCTCGTCGCCGGAACGGGCGAGGGGTTTGCCGGGCGGGAGGCGGCGGGCAACGCAGCCAGATGCGGCGAGGGCGAGGAGCAGGAGGAGGAGGGTGCGCATGGGGGGCGGGGAGCGGGGAGGGGCTAGGGTTGGGAGAGGAGGCGTTGGAGGGCGGGGAAGAGGGTGCGTTGGACGGAGGGCGCGACGCCGGAGGAGCGGGGCTCGGTCTCGTAGCCGCCGAGGGAGTAGGCCTTTTCGGTTCCGATGTATTGGGGGCCGTAGTCGCCATAGGCGGCCATGGCGACGCGAAGGTCGGGTCGCATGAGGCGTGCGGCGAGCTGGTACTCGACGAACAGCTCGCCCGGGAGATGGAGGATGCGGATGTCGCCAAGGCGGAGGCAGGAGATGTCGGTGGGGGCCTGTTGCTGGCGGCGTTGGACAAAGGCGAGCTGGGCGGCCTGGACGTAAAGGGCCGGGGATGGCCGGCGGAGGGAGGCTGCGAGCTCGTCGGGGTTGAGGTGGGTGGCGAGCGGGAGCTGGACGGCCTCGGAGGACCATGAGACGTCGGCGGGTGAAACGGGGGTTTTGCGAATGGAGTTCCATGCCCGTTCCATGCCGTGGGCGAGGCGGCGCGCGAGGACGGGGCGGTTGGTGGGGTTGCCGTCATTGTACTTGCCGGCGCCGATGTTGCCGCCGGCGCCGTTGAAGTGGACGTGAAGGGTTCCGGGGAGGGCTTGGTCGCGGAGGAAGCGTGCAATGCCGGGGAAGTCGGGGTTGGCGATGCCGGTGCGGTAGTAGCTTTGGGGATGGGTTGCGTAGTAGGAGAGCACGGCGAGGGGCTTGTCATGGCTCCAGAGGCCGACGACGACGACGAGGGGGTCGATGAGGCCCTCCGGGGCGGCGCGGAGAAGGGGGTCCGGGGTGGCGGTGTAGCGGACGGCGCGGACGGCGCCGTTGGTGCCGGGGACGCGGCGGTTGGAGGCCACCATGGAGACCTCGGCCTCGCCCCAGCCGACGTGGGTGAGGGGGACGAGGAGGGTGGAGGCGCGCGCGACGGCGTTGGACGCGCGGAGCATGGCGGGGAGGACGATGGCGGAGTCGAAGCACCCGGGGGCGAGGCCGCGGGACCTGAGGACATGCTCGGAGGTGGAGTCGGCGACGGGGGCGTCATGCTGGTGGAGGGCATGGATGGCGACGCGGGATCGGGAGGTGCCGGCGGCGGCGGCGAGGAGGTCGCGGAAGGCATCGTGGGACTCATTGGCGACGCCGATCCAGTCGATGGCGGCGAGGACGATGGGCTGGCCGGAGCCATGGAGGACGACGCCGCGGCAGCGGAGGGTGAGGTCGCCGGCCGCCGTCATGGGGTCATAGGCGAGGGCGGAGCCGGCGGAGGGGGTGGCGTCGGAGTCAAAGGGGGCGAAGGAGAGCTGGGCGCACGTGGAGAGGGTGGACAGCGTCAGGGCGAGGACGAGGCGACAGGATGCGGCGAGGAGCATGGATTCATCCCGGGGGGAACGCGTTGAAGAATCAAGCGTCGGGATGGGGACGGGCCGGCGACAGGGGCTCCGGGGGGGGAGAGGCGGGTTTAGCTGCCGGGACGGCCGACGCCGAGGCGGGGGAGTTGGTCGCGGTAGCTGCGGGAAAGGGTGACGCGCACGCCGGTGGTGAGGGCTACGGAGTACTCGCCATGGAAGAGGGGCGACAGTTCCTTGACGCGGGAAACGTTGACGATGGCGGTGCGGCTGATGCGCACGAAGTGCTCCTTGGGCAAGCGAGTGCTGATGGAGGCCATGGTCTCGCGGATCAGGTGGCCATGGGAACCGACGTGGAGCTCGACGTAGTTGTCGGCGCTGGCGATCCAGTCGATGTCGGGGATGCGGACGAAGCTGATCTTGCCATTGGTCTTGACGGGGATGCGCTCGGGTTCGCGGGCGCCGGAGCGCATGTCCTCGAGCATGGCCGCGAGCTTGGCCTTGAGGTCCTCGGGGCGCGTGGCGGCGGAGCGTGCGCGGGTCCGGGCGAGGGCGGCGCGGAGTCGTTCGCGGTCGAAAGGCTTGAGGAGGTAGTCCACGGCGTGGACCTCGAATGCCTTCACGGCGTACTGGTCATGGGCGGTGGTGAAGATGACGGCCGCCGGGGCGCTGGCGTCGAGGCGGCGGAGGACCTCGAACCCGTTCATGCCCGGCATCTGGACGTCGAGGAAGAGGACGTCGGGGCGATGGGCATGGACGGCGGCGAGGGCCTCGTCGCCATTCTGGCATTCGCCGACGACGGACACGCCGGGTTCGCGGGCGAGGAAGCCCCTGAGCCGTTCGCGTGCGAGCGGTTCGTCATCCACGAGGAGGGCGCGCAGGGCCGACATGGGCGGACAGTGCCCCCGAACCCCCGGTTGTCCAACGACGGGGGCGGCCCGGGTTTTCGCGTGGCATCATTCCTTGAATGCGCCGAGGGGCGAGGGCCAGCGGCCGGATGAGGGCCTGGGCGTGGGGATGGAGTCGGGCCAGACCAAGTAGGTGGTGCGGGAGGAATGGTCCCACGCGCGGGCGAAGTCGGCCCGCGGGATCGTGCGGACGACCCGTTCGCGTGCGACGCCGGGGTCATGGATCCGCACGTCGCCGGAGGGGGTGAACCCGGAGACGACGACGAGGTGGCCGTCTCCCGGGTGGGGCAGGGGAGCGCCCTTGAGCTGGGCATAGGAGACGGAGGCGGCGACGGGGATGCCGGCAAGGATCCATCGTTCGAGGTCGCCGACGCCGCCAAGGCGCGCGACGCAGGCGACGAGGCCGGGATGTTGCCCGGCGTAGCCGACGTTGAAGGACCAGTTGCCGGTGCCGCCCCAGCCGGGGTCATGGACTGCGGCGGCGACGGGTCGGACGTCGAGCGCGGGGTCGGCGAGGTTGCGGGCCTTGCCCCAATGGGAGAGGAGCATGGTGAGGCTGGTGGGGCTGCACCATGAGTGGATGCCCTCGGGGTAGTCGGCCTGGGAACGGACGGGGAGGTCGATGAGGCGTCCCCACGCGTTGGTCTCGACGGGCGCGGGCGGCTCGGTGGCCATGGCGGCGAGCAGGGAGACGCCCAGCCGGACGGCGCCGGCCGACCGCGGCAGGTCCCGCGGAAACACCAGCCGCACCTCGATGGCGTCGGCGGCGTCGTGCATGCGGAGGATGTCGGTATCGACGGAGGCGATGGCGTCGGCTTGGTCACGCACGGAGGTGCGAGGGAAAACGGCGGGATCGGAGGACCAACGGGCAAGGGTGTACCATGGGCCGGGCGTGTCCTTGAGGATGGGACGCGCCTCGACGGTGGCGTGCCAGTTGGAGGGGATGTTCCATGAGACGACGGACTCCTTCCATGGGAACCCGGGCACGGCGACGGGCGCGGTGGCGAGGGCGTGGTTCTTGTTGGTGGACCATTCGAGCTGGTTGGGATGGCCCCACCAGAACAGGCGGGACTTGGGGAGGAGGGGGGCTTGGGCGACGACGGGGAAGAACCCGGGCGCGAGGAGGGCGAGGCCGAGGAGGGCGAGGCCGAGGAGGGCGAGGGCGACGGGCGGGCGCGAGCGGCGCGGTTGTCCCGGGGCAGTCAGGGGAAAGGCCATGGGAGGGGGTGCGGTTGGGTGAAGTGGTGGACGGCGAATCCCGGGTCTTGATGGACGACGCCATGGTCCGTGAAGCGATCCTCAAAGGGCGGAAACCATGCGTCGCCCTCGGGTTCCGCATCGACGAGGGACAGGTAGAGGTCCGTGCAGCAGGGCAGGAGCTGGCGGTAAATGTCGGCCCCGCCGCAGACCCAGAGGCGTCGGGTGTCGAGGGCGAGGGCGTGCTGGATGGCGGGAAGGCTTGGGAAGGAGCGGGTGCCGGGGGCAGTGAAGCCGGAGCGGGTGAGGATGAGGGTGTCGCGGCCGGGGAGGGGGCGCCCGATGGACTCGAAGGTGTGCCTGCCCATGAGGAGGACGCCGCCGAGGGTGGTTTGCTTGAACCATTTGAAGTCGCCCGGGAGATGCCATGGGATGCGGTTGTCCTTGCCGATGACACGGTTGCGGGCCATGGCGGCGATGGCGGAGGGCGGGGGCATGGGGAACGGGGGGCGGGGAGCGGGGGGCGGGGAAAACAAAAGGGGCGGGCGAGGGTTTGGAGGCCCGCGCCCGCCCTTGGGAGGGATCCGGGATAGGCTAGAGGCCCTTGGAGATGACGTGGCGGACGAGGTCGCCGACGCGGTTGGAGTAGCCCCACTCGTTGTCGTACCATGAGACGAGCTTGAAGAAGCGGGAGTTGAGCTCGATGCCGGAGCCGGCGTCGAAGATGGAGCTGCTTGGGTCGTGGATGAAGTCGGTGGAGACGACCTCGTCGGAGGTGCAGGCGAGGATGCCCTTGAGGTAGGTCTCGGAGGCGCGCTTCATGGCGGCGGCGATCTCGGCGTAGGAGGTTTCCTTGGTGGTCTTCACCGTGAGGTCCACGACGGAGACGGTGGGGGTGGGGACGCGGAAGGCCATGCCGGTGAGCTTGCCCTTCACCTCGGGGCAGACGAGTGCCACGGCCTTGGCGGCGCCGGTGGTGGAGG
>CAIYFP010000198.1 GCA_903925515.1 uncultured Verrucomicrobiota bacterium | reverse complement strand
GGCGGCCCTGCGCAGGATGGATGAAACGCGATTCATGGGCTGGGTTGCTTGCGAAGGCTTGGCTTGGCCCCCCTGGAGGTGGAACCCGCCGACGCCCGCGACGCCTCGATCATTTCCAAGGTCATCACCGCATAGGACGTCACCAGCACGGGGTCGCTCTCCCACCACCGCTGCTCGCGGTTCGCCCATCCTCCATCCGGCCGCTGCAGGGCCAACAGGCGGGCCGCAACCTCGTCGCGCCAAGCCACCCTCCGGCCATCCGCCATCACCAGCTCCTCCTCGCCCAAAGCGGTCAGGCCCTTCGTCATCAAGTGCAGGTAATAGAAGTACCCCTGCGCGCCCATGCCCGGGTTCTCCTCCAACGTGTAGTTGTCGCGGAGCCATCGACGGACCGCGCCCACGCGCGGGTCGTCCTTGTCCAGCTTGGCGTAGATATAGCTCAACAGTCCGCCGTAGCTCATGCTGCCGTAGCTGCGCAACGCCACGCGGCCCGTCGCCGAATTCGTCACGCCCCCGGCCATGCTGTGGCCCGGATAATAAACAAAGCCGCCACGGTCCTTCGGGTCCATGGACACCCACTCCGCCTTGTTCGTCCCCGGCAGGTTCTGGCAGTTCTGGAGGAACCCCACCACGGCATTCCAGTTGAGGTCGGCGCGCGGGGTCACGGGCTGGGTGGCGTCCCATTGCAACGCCTGCTCCGAAACCCGCATCGCCTCCAACGCCGCCAAGGTGTTGTTGAGGTCCGAGTGCTGGTACTTGCTGCCATAGCCGACCCCACCGTCGAACGCCGTGTCCATCTCGCCGGGGCGGCCAAGGTCGATCTGTGTGCCCGCGAGGTATTGGCGCGCCTTGGTGATGACCGGGAGAAAGTGGAGGTCGCCCGACGTCGTCAAGGCGACCAGAGCCAACGACGTGTTGTAGTTGGCCAAGCCCACCCGGTAGATCGAGCCGTCAGGCCGGGCCGACGAGAGAAGGTAATCAAAGCCTCGGTTCATCTCCGACGTCCGCGACTCGCGCAGCGTGCCGGTGGGCTCAAGGCATAGCGCGGTCAAGGCCAATGCCGTCAAGGCGGGTTGTTCCGCATTCGACCACCACCCTCCGGGATTTTGGGATCGAAGCAGGAACTCCACTCCCCTCCCAATCGAGGCCCGAACCCGCTCTCCATCCCGTTGACCTTTAACCACTCGGGGCACAGGGGGGATGGGTTCGTCTGCCGACACAAACGACGTCCAGACGACGCCCGCAGCACACAGTGCCGCCGTCATCGAGCCCAGGAGCCTAACGAACTGATCCGCCGCAACCGTCGCCCGTCTGCCCTTGAAACATTCCCTGCTCATGATGATGGAGTCCGATCCGAGTCGCAGGGCCGAAGGCCCGCGAGTAGTCACGCGTGACTCATCCAACGCGTCCCGCGAACTTCGGATCCTTGCGCGACCCAACTATCCCCCGCATCCAGACCAATAGAAGGTCACCGGTGCCCATTCTGAGCAGTGGAGGGGTTGCCGGGGCATCCCATGACGGAACCATGTGGTCCCATTGAGCACCGTCTGGATCGAAACGGCCATCCGCCTGCATTGCGCCGAAATGGCGGGCAGGGGCATGTTTGCAGAACGGCAGGGGCCCCACCCGGGCATGCACCCTCAGAATGCCATGACGCCGCCACTAGAACCCTTGAATACCACCCGTCTCCCAGGCCGAGACGGGTCCTCGTGACGACTCAGGTCAGCCGCCGCACCAAATCCCTTCCATGGAAAAATCCCCACGCCTGCCCTACGCGACCTACCACCAGCATCGCAGCCACATCTCCCTGGTGATGTCGCACTTCTTCCTGGGGTACCTTCACGACATTCACAAGGCCTTCGAGGGCGACCTCGCCATGGTCATCGTCGTGGGCGAGATCGCGCACCATAATTTCACCCGTCACTTCGGGCCCAGCGGCTTGAGCAAGACCGCCTCGGTACTTCAGACGGACCCCACGCGATGGGCGGCCCTGCCGGGCTGCAATGCTTTCTCCCTCGCTAACGCCACGGGCCTTCCCCGTGAGACCGTGCGCCGAAAGATCAAACGGCTCGTCGAGCTCGGATGGTTGGCCCGAGACACGCAAGGATGCCTGCGCATCACTCCCGCGTTGGCCAATCATTTTCAGCCACGTTGGAACTACGATCTCATGGAAGCCTTGCTGGCGACCGCCGATCGCATCCGAGAGGTCGCCAAGAAGGGATGAACGTCGAGCCGGGACGTCGGGCCGACCGCTTCTTGTCCCCATGTGTCTCGAGGTAGCTAAAAGCCCCGCGCATGGGCGGGGCTCGATGCCTCGATCCTTGAAACCTTGGCTAGGGTTCCGGCCAGCTCACCCTCCTAGGGCAAGCGCTTCAACTGGATGTCCTTGAACTGCGCCTTCATCGGCGGGCCGGCGTGAAGCTGAAAGGCGAGGACGCCCGACTTGGCCGCCTTGGCCGCCTGGTCATCGACCACGTCCACCATGAGCTTGCCATTGATGAAGTGCATGAGGTGGTTGCCGTTGGCGACGACGAGGTAGTCGTTCCAGTCGTCCTGCCTGATGAACGCCTGAAGGTCGGGGCCTTTACCCACCTCGCCGATGACGTTGACCTTGGTCTGGCCACCCGCCTCGGTGATCTGGGTGCGTTGACCCCGCAGCGCAAGGATGCCGCGCCCGCGTTCCTCGTACAGGATGCCGGAATAGGTCTTGCCGGCCTCAATGTCGGCTTGGTAGCCGCCCACGATGGCCTTCTCCGCATCGAGCACTTGGCTGCGGTATTGGATGCCGGAGTTGCCATTGAACACCCGGTACTTGAGCCGCAGCTCGAAGTTGTCCACCGGCCCGTTGGTGTAGATGAGGAACGTGTTGTTCTTGAGCGGGTTCAACGCGGTGGTCGTGCCCGTGATGGCCCCTTCCTCGATCGTCCACAAGCCGGCCGCGCCCGCCCATCCCCCAAGGTCCTTGCCGTTGAACAGGCTCACGTAGCCCTGCCGTTCCTTTGCCTCGGCGCGAGTCACCACCTTGCAACCCACAGCCACCATGCCAGCCACCATGGCCAAAATCCAACCCATGCCCTGCTGCGTCTTGTTCGTCTTCATCCTGTTTCCTTCGTCGTTCCTGAAAGGGTCAAAAACGGTCCCGGCCCGCGCCGGGCCCCTCGTGTACTTACTTCTTCTTGAAGAGCCTCTTGAGGTTCGCGATGCCGTCCACGGCGATCTCGTCGCGCGTGGGCTGGATCCGGCGCCAGATCGCCGCCGCGCGGGCGATGACCTTCACGTCCGTCGTGAACGACTCGATGACGACGTCGCCCTTGTAACCGATGGACTTCAAGGCGGAGACGATCTCCTTCCAGTTGAGGGAGTCGGAGCCCGGCGTGCCGCGGTCGGTGCCGCAGGCGTGGAAGTGGGCGAGTAGGGGGCCGGCCTTCTTGATGGCTGCAGCTTGATTCTTTTCCTCGATGTTCATGTGGAACGTGTCGAGGTGGAGTCTGAGCGCCTTGGAGCCCACGTCCTTGATCAACTTCAACCCTTGGTCGCAAGTGTTGAGGAAGTCGGTCTCGAATCGGTTGAGCGGCTCGACGCAGACTTGCACGGACTTGGACTCGGCGTAGGCGCAGAGTTCCTTGAGGTTTTTTACCACGAGCTTCCACTCCTCCTTCTGCTGTGCCGGCTCGACCGCGTCGGCCTTCCCGACCACGGAATACACCGGCCCAATGATGGACGGGCAGCCGAGGATGACCGCTTGATCAACAAGCGCCTTGCAATACGTCATGGCGGTCTGCTGCTCCTCCGGCGTACCCCGGAAATCCCGCCCCGGACCCATGCAGGCGCAGATGGAACCCACGGCGATGCCCGCCTTGTCCGCCGCAGCCTTCACCTTGGCCGGGTCGATGTGGGACGGGTCTTCGACGGGGATCTCGACGGAGTCAAAGCCCCACTTCTTGAACTTGGGAAAGAGCTTGGTGCTCGCCGTGGTGAAGGGGGAGACGAAGAGGAAGCTGTTGATGCCGAATCTCATGATGTGGAGGGGGGAGGTTGGGGATTTCGCGCGCGAATGACCATGGTTTTTGCTGCGGCACCTACCGGATATCCTCGGAAGGAACCACAGTGGCTTGGAGCTTGCGGAAATCGACGCGCGAATCCAGCCCGGCCCGAACGAACGGCGCATCCAAGCCTTGGTCCACGTTGAGCACCACCCAGCGGTAAATCTCCGAATGCCCATCCGCGAAGCTGAACGCCGCCGACTTGCCATGCCGGACGGTCGGGGAGTTTTGCCACACGGTCGCCCCGGGCGCCTTCACCGCGAAGTACCCGTCGTCGATCGTCTCCTTGCTTTCATCGATGAACACCAACGATTGCGAAGGCGACGGATTCACGATGTCGGAAGCCTTCTTGTACTGCGGGTACTTGGTCCCCAGCACCCAGCTGGTGTCCGCGCCGCCATCCCTGCCGTCCGACCCACCCATGCGACCGGACATCGAGTAGGTGCGAACCAACCTCGTGCCCCGGAGGGCGTTCTTGGGGACGGTGGAGGGGGGGACGATCATCGCGGGATCCGAGTAGATGCCCACGGCTTGGTTGTACTTGAAGAGGCGCCCGTTCATCACGTCGAGGCGGTTCGTGGCGCCCGGCATTCCGGCAACGTTGCCCGCGACCCATGCATTGGTGGTCCCCAGCCAGTTCGGGATCAGGCGGTCGTCGTTGTCGCCCGAGTACATGATCCAGCATACGCCGAGTTGCTTGAGGTTGTTGAGGCACGTGATCCCTTGGGCCTTGGTCTTGGCCCGGGACAACGCCGGCAAAAGCATTCCAGCCAGGATCGCAATGATCGCGATCACCACCAGCAACTCGATCAACGTGAACGCCGCCGGGCGACGGCTCGACATGGACAGGTGCATACGCATGACTCCTTCAGACCGCTAGACAACGGGGTTGGTCAAGTAATGCCGTTTCCCAGCCCGCCGAACAACGCCAAAGACAAAAAAAGCGGCCTTGGGGGTGACACACGGATTACACCGCCCAAGGCCGCCAACGGGCCCACTCGGGACCGTTAAATTTTATTGGAGACGCTGTGACGTTGCTACATTCCGAGCGAGCTTGACAAGTACCAAGATGGAATTCCCCGCAAGAGTTTTCCTCACGTTATTCACACTCAAGCTTCCATCCGCCACGGGATCGCGGCAATGGATTGGCCAAGAGGCGGAAGGGTCAAACAGGCATATTCTACACAAGGTTATCGTTATTTAATTTCGCCGTAGCCCTCGGATGCCCTCCTCAGCCATATCGCGACCAAACTCACGTCCGTCGGCGTGACACCGGATATTCGCAACGCCTGTCCCAATGTCCTTGGCCGCACTCCTATCAACTTCTGCCTTGCCTCCATCCGGAGACTCGCCACCGCCCCATAGTCCATCCCATCGGGAATCTCATGCTCTTCCATCCTCCGGCTCCGCTCAATCTCCTCGTGCTGCCTGTGGATGTACCCTTCGTACTTGATGTCCACTTCCACTTGAGTTCGGACCGATTCCGCCAAGCCCATGTTGGCACCCGGCAATTGGTCATAGGAAACCTCGGGTCGTCGCAACCTCTGGGCCAAGGTTTGGCCATCGTGCCAAGCTTGTTCCAAGCGCATTTTTTCCTCCTCGACCATTCGCTTGCGCCCCAGCACCTGCTCGTAAAGACGCGATGGCAGGAGACCTGTCTCATGGCCGATCCCAGATAGCCGCACGTCGGCATTGTCTTGCCTCAGCAATAACCGGTACTCCGCCCGGCTTGTGAACATGCGGTAAGGTTCCCGGGTACCCTTGGTCACAAGGTCGTCAATCAAAACCCCGATGTAGGCTTGGTCCCGCCTCAAAACAATCGACGGCTTGCCCTGAACTTTCCGGGCCGCATTGATCCCGGCCATCAGTCCTTGGGCGCCTGCTTCTTCATATCCAGATGTCCCGTTGATTTGGCCCGCCAAAAACAAGCCCCGGCACGCCCTTGTCTCAAGGCTTGTTTCCAGCTGCGTCGGGTCCACGAAGTCATATTCCACTGCATACGCCGGCCGCAGGATTTCTGCGTTTTCACATCCTCGAATGGACCGCACCAGCTCCACTTGAACCTCGAAGGGCAGGGAAGTGGATAACCCGTTCACGTACATTTCGTCGGTGGCGATTCCCTCGGGCTCCAGAAATACTTGATGCGATTCCTTGTCCCCAAAACGGACGAACTTGTCCTCGATGCTCGGGCAATACCGGGGACCGATGCCTTCAATGACCCCCGAATACATGGGCGATCGATGCAAATTAGACAGCACCAACTCCCGGGTCCTTTCCGTCGTGCGGGTTAGAAAGCAGGGCAATTGTCCGCCTGCGCGCTCCAGGATCGATCCCGGAGGATAAGAGGCCCGTCGTTCCGAGTTGGGCTTCGGCCCGGTTTGTTCCACGTGGAACGCCCTCGCTTCGGCCCGTCCTTGTTCCAACCGGGGCAGTGGATCATTCCATAGTTCGTCCCTCCAGTAGCTAAACCATGGCACGGGCTCGTCCCCCGGTTGCAACTCGCACGCCTCCAAATCAATCGACCTCCTCAGCAAGCGCGGAGGGGTGCCTGTCTTCAGCCGGCCCAATTCCAAGCCCAAGCTTCTCAACGATCCCGACAACCCTAGCGCCGCCGCCTCCCCCGCACGCCCCCCTGATTGCTGCGCACCCCCAATATGCATCAATCCTCTCAGGAACGTACCGGTCGTGATCACAACCGCCTCCCCCCGGTACCTCACCCCCATGGTGGTCTCTACCCCGCACGCCCGGCCGTCCTCCACGATCAAGGAGTTGGCCTGCCCTTGCTGGATGTCCAAACCATTCTGCCTCTCGCAAACCCACTTTAATCGCAATTGGTACGCCTTCTTGTCGCATTGCGCCCTCGGCGCGCGTACCGAGGGCCCCTTCCGCATGTTCAACATCCGAAACTGTAAGCCGGTCATGTCGGTTGCCTTCCCCATCTCCCCACCCATCGCGTCAATCTCCCGCGCTAGGTGCCCCTTGGCCAACCCTCCAATCGCGGGGTTGCACGACATCTGACCTATCGTGTCCAGGTTGATGGCCAACATCAGCGTCCGGCACCCCATTCGTGCGCTCGCCAGCGCGGCTTCCACCCCTGCATGCCCCGCTCCCACAACGATCACATGGTATCGTTTCGGATACTCAAACGACATGATCCCTCTCTATCACAATGCTTGGGCCTAGGGCAATCAAGGCGTGGTATCACCCTGACCGTCCAATTGCCGTGGCTTCAAGCCCCCCCGCCTAGGTTCCACGTGGAACCTTTTTCGTCCCCATCCCATGGGTCCCCGTAACCGCGGCCTCCATGCAGGCGTAGCCCTTCCCATGAACACCCACCCAAAGGCTTCCCATCATCTTGCACCCGCCTTCTCCCTTGCCGAGCTCCTCGTCGTCCTCGCCATACTTTCCGCCCTTGTTGGTATCTTCATGGGATCCGCCTTGCCCCGCATCCGCCTCGCCAAACGCTCGTCCTGCCTCGCCAACCTCCGCTCATGGGGCGTCGCCACCGCCCTACATGCCACGGATAACGCCGATCTCCTGCCGCTGGACGGTGCTCCCAATGGCATCTCCGTCCGCGATGCTTGGTACGTCGACCTGCCTCCCCAAATTGGGTTGCCGCCGTATCACCTAGCCGGACCATGGCGGACCAATTCCTCCCTCATTCTCCCCAAAAGCCCATGGATTTGTCCCTCTAACCCCCGACGTAGCAACGGACGCATGCTTTTCCATTATTCCCTGAACCGAAAGGCCACCGGTCAGGGCTTGTCCGATCGTCACCGCATGCTTTCATCCATCCCGGAGCCATCTTCCTTGGTTTGGCTCTTCGACAACGGAGGCCTCGCCGCCGTTGCCGCGGAAGGCAATGCTCATCCCATGATCCATGGTGCCGGCGGCCAGTTCCTATTCCTCGATGGCCATGTTCAACGCGTTCCCAATACGGCATATTGGGACATGGTCCGCAACAGGCCCCGCCGCGATCCCCAAGGGATTCGTTGGAGCCAAAATCCATAATATTAACGTTAATCACTTGTGGATTCCTTGCCGGAAGACCTCAATTCCCCGTTACGCTTCGCCAACAATTCGCGCCCAGCTTGCCCAGCCTTTGAACCCTCTCCCGCGCTAGTGTCGTATCTCACAAATGGCTGGTGTTTCGCCGCGAGGGATTTTCGTGTCCCACGAGGCGCGAGGGACGAGCAGACCCGCAGAGGTC
>CAIYFP010000197.1 GCA_903925515.1 uncultured Verrucomicrobiota bacterium | reverse complement strand
AGTGGCAGCGGCTTCCAGCCGCTTGCCCAGCATGGATCCGCGGCAGGATGCCGCTGCCATCCTGAATCAGGGACGCTCGGAGGTGCGGCATCCTTGCCGCCGCGTGAGGGCACGCGGCCTACGGCATGGGCCGAGCCTTGGGCTCCACCTGAGGGCTTGACGGATCCACACGCCCACCGCCGTTTTTAGGTGGACGGGACACGACACAAGGTTGCCCGCGCGAGCCGACCGGGATGCCGCGGCTAGGGGCGGACGCGTTCGGCCGACAGGCGTCCCGTCAGGTGGGGCGCGAGGCGGGAGTCCTCCGACCCGGGCTCGGGATGTTCCATGGCGACGTGGCCGTCCGCGAACACGGCGGAGGCGCGCCGGGCATGGCGGAAGTGAACGGTGGCCTCCATGGCGTTTGTGCCGAAGTAGTAGAACTCCTCGAGCAGGGGATGGTCGGGCGTGGCCGGGGCCTGGAAGTCGTTGACTTGGCCGGAGTCGGCGAGGACGGCGAGCCCGGCGGGTGCCGCGACATGCGACAGGTTGACGGGGGCGCCTCCACGCGGGCCCATGAGGAGGTTGTAGCCGTAGCCATGGGCGAGGCCTCGCGCCTTGGGCTTGAAGAAGGGCGAGGCACGGTTGAGCGACGGGCAAGCCTCGACGCCGCGCCCCTTGAGGTAGGGCCACAACGCCCCGTCATCGGCATGGAAGTCGCGTTGGCCCTCGGCGCCATCCTGCAACCACCCGAACCAGTACACCCAGCCGTCGCCACGTCGCTCGCGTCGTTCCATGAAGGCGCGTCCGGCGTGGTCGTCCCAGTAGAGCTGCGACGCCACGCCGAGCTGGCGGAGGTTCGAGATGCAGCGGGCGTGGCTGGCGGCCTGTCGCGCGCGTCCCATCCCGGACAGCGACAGGCCGGCGATCAACGCGATGACCGAGATCGTCGTGATCAACTCGACCATGCTGAACCCGCCCGTGGACCTCCTCATGGTCGTCGCGCCTCCACGCGGTAGAAGGCGGCGTCCATGGCGCGCACGTCGTCCATGGCCAGCTCGCCGCCGTCGCCGGTTGCCGGGCCGGCGACGGTTTGCCATGCCATGAGGTCCGGGCTGGCCTGCAAGGAATAGCGCCAGCCGGGTCGTGTCCCGAACCGGACGCGCGTTGAGGGGGACGCCTTGTCGATGCGCAGGCCGGAGACCACGGGGCCGGGGCCGTTCCAGCGGATGCGATCCACCTTGCCGGACGCCCTGAGGGAGCCGGCGTAGCGGGGGTCTTGGCCGGCGTCGCTGTAGGCATTGACCGAAAGGGCATCGACCTCGAACCCGGTAAACGCCGCAGGCAACGACAGGGCGCGGAGGGCGGGCCCGGCAAGGCCGTCCTCGGTCATCGAGAGCCTCAGGGTCCGGTCGGCGGCGGTGTAGGCGAGGTCGAACCCGTATCGCACCCCCAGCCGGGGCTCGACGAAGCTGTCCGCATAACCCCACGGGAGGCGACCGTCGGCGGGCACGACGGCGGGCGATATCGACGCGGTGATCGCGCCGGAGGGCTCGGTGCCGAACCATGTCCATTCGACGAGGTTCCTCGGGGCCATGAAGACGCCCCTGCGAAACCATGGCTGGGTTGCGTCGGCCACGCGGACAAGGCCGGCCGCCATCTGGAACGTGCCGGGCTTTCCTGGCGCCACTCCCACGGCGTGCGAGTGGAGCATGAGGTCAAATCCAAACGCGAAGTCGTCGCGCTCCGTGACGGGCCCGGGCAAGGCCATGGCAAAGTAGCCGTTGGGCCGGGCTGAATCCCATTCGACGTCCAGCGCGCCGGAGCCGTCCCATGCGAACGCGGAGGGGTCGCCGTGGACGCGCCACCCCCGCGCGAAGGGGTCCGAGGCGAACTCCTCGACGAAGCCGTCCGGAAGCAGGGGGGACGCCCATGCGAGCGATGCAAGAAGCGCCGCCGGCGTCCACGGCGAGCGTCGGAAGGTTGCCATGCGCATCATGGATCCATGGCCGCGAGGACGTCGCGGCGGGGACGGCCATGGGCGTCATAGGGGCAATGACGGCAGCCGTTGCCGCAACAGGAGCCTCGCCGCAGGTGGTAACGCTCGGTGAACACCATGCGGCCGTCGTCCAGCCAGTAGGTCTCGCCGGCGCCGGGCCGGGCATCCCACGGGTCGTCTCGCTTGGCCTCGGCGATGCAGGCGTGGCAAACACATGCGGGACCGCGATCGGTCGCACGCGCGACGCAGGAGCCCGGGATCTGGATCGTGAAGCACCAGCAACTGGGGGAGCTGGACGGGGCGGGGCAGTTGCCGGGGACGGGCGCGCGCGCCCGAAAGCAGCCGTTGGGCCCGCCGCAAAGGGGACAGGTGGCGGGGCAGGCGGCCGCCGCGGGCGTTGCCCCGTGCATGGGTTGGCTGCTGGGGTTCGGGGTGGCCACGGTCAGCGTGCCTCGGTGTGGGCGTTCGCGACCCGGGGGCGTTGCCGGGCCCATGCCCCCACCAGCAGCACGCCCGCTGCGCCCATGATGGCGACGCCGGGCTCGGGCACGGGACGCACGGCGGCGACGGCATCCAGCTCGACCCTGCCAGAGAGGACCTCGACGCGGATGCGCGAGGCCTCGTTGATGGGGGCGGGCTGGCCGGAGGCGTCGCGTGCCCATGCCAGGGAGTAGCCTGTGCCGCCGGCGCTGCCGTCGTAGGCGAGGCGGATCCCCGCGATGCCAAGGCCGGAGAAGTGAGAGGAGCCGAGGGCGGGGTTGACGGCGCGGGTGAAGTCGCCGGCGCCGTCGGTGGGGAAGAGCCCCTCGATGGGCGGGGCGAGCGCGGGGTCGAGGGTGAGCCATGGGCCGTCGGCGGTGGCGACGGAGACCCGGACGACGGAGGGGTCATGGCCGAAGACGGAGCCGTCCGTGATGCCGCCGCCGGAGTAGTCGCCGTTGATGATGACGAAGCCGGTGGCGCCAAAGAGGAGGAGGTCGATGCCGAAGGGGTGGGCAGGGTCGCGCCGGGCGGGCGAGTCGAGGGAGACCTCGATGCTTCCGCCGGCGCCGAGTGAGACGACCTGCTGGGGTTGCCATGGTGGGCTGAAGGGGTCCACGGGTCCGCCGAAGGGGCCCGGGGTTGAGCGACTGGGCACGCCGAGGATGGCGATGGCGTTGGTGTATCCGGCCCCGGAGCCGAACTCGGTGGCGTAGCCGGTGCCGGGCTCGTAGCTGAGCACGGAGGAGGCGTGTTGGGCGTTGGCGAGGCGGGCGGCCATGAGGATGGCCGCGCACGACGCCAGCACGTGATGCCGCGTCGAGGACGCGGCAAGGGGCGAGCGGATTCCGGGCATTTCTGGATCTCCTGTTCCCGGCGCGTTGGCCAGATGCAACGCGCCATGGTTGGAATGACGGAGACCAGTCCGGGACCCGGGGCTAGAACCATGGCGAGGCCGCGCCGCGTGGCGAGGCAAGGCATGGAAAAGCCCCCGGCCCGGCAGGGGAGAACGGAGGCAGCAAACGTCTCGCGAGCCGCGCATGGACGCCATGCGCGGCCTGGCCTCATCCTTCGCTTTGCCGGCGAAGCGGGCCGCTTGGGGCGGCCCCGACGAGCTGGGATGGCGCGATATCCGGACTCCGGGCCTCTGACCTCGCCCCCGCCTTCCCACCGCGCCTTGCGCGGCAGTGGCCGTCTTGCGACATGGGGGGTTGTAACCCGATACCGTGGCGGAACCGTCCCCGAATCTCACGGGGTTCCCGCAACTCCATTCCAGTCTGGCATGGACCCCCGCCACGAGGCCGGGGTCCTTTCAAGGAACACGACGTGGTTGAACCGCAGCGGGCGGGTGATGGCAAACCCTTTTTTCGGACGAAAACCAATGCTTGGAACGCGGGGTGTGCCTTGATAGGTTCCCGGCTCGTTTTGGCATGGAAAAAGATCGCAAGCTGATCATCGCCGGGAACTGGAAGTGCAACAAGACCGTCGCCGAGTCCCTCGCGCTCGTCGCCGACCTCAAGCGCGACCTTGGTTCGATCAAGGAGTTGGACGTCGTCGTTTGCCCGGCCTTCACGGCGTTGGACGCCGTGTCGAAGGCGTTGTCGGACTCGGTCATCCGGCTCGGGTCCCAGAACATGGGTGACAACGGCTACGGCGCGTTCACGGGGGAAATTTGCGCGGGGATGCTTCGGGACCTGACGGTCCGATACGTGATCCTTGGGCACAGCGAGCGCCGGCAGTTCCAGCAGGAGCCGGACGCGTTGGTTGCGCGCAAGGCGCTTGCGGCCCACAACGCGAGCCTCTTGCCCATCGTGTGCGTGGGCGAGACGCTGGCCGAGCGCGAGGCCGGCATCACCCATGACGTCGTGGGGCGCCAGATTCGGGGCTCCCTTGCGGGGCTGACGCCGGACCAGGTCGAGGCCACGGTCATCGCGTACGAGCCCGTGTGGGCGATCGGCACGGGCAAGACCGCGACCTCGGCCCAGGCGCAGGAGATTCACGCCTTCATTCGCGGCGTCCTCGCGCAGGAGCATGGCGACGCCGTGGCGCGCCGCGTCCGCATCCAGTACGGGGGGTCGGTCAAGCCCTCCAACGCCCGCGAGTTGATGGGCCAACCCGACGTGGATGGCGCCTTGGTGGGCGGCGCGTCGTTGGAGGCCAAAAGCTTCGTAGAAATCATCCGCAACTCGATCTAGTCCAGCCATGCAACTCGTCATCAACCTGCTATCGCTCGTCCTGGTGGTCATTTCCCTGTTCCTGGGCCTCCTTGTCCTGCTGCAACTGCCCAAGAAGGAGGCCGGCATCACGGCAGCTTTCGGCGCCGAGTCCACCGCCGCGATCTTCGGCGCGGGCTCGGGCACGGCGCTGACCCAGATCACCCGGTGGTGCGCGACGCTGTTCCTCGGGCTTTGCTTCGTCATCGCGGTCCTGACGGCCCGGTTGTCCAAGTCCAAGACCGACCGGATCAAGGAGTTGCTGGACAAGCCCGCGCCTGCCGCGACGACGACCGTTCCCGCGTTGCCGGCGCCTGCGGCGACCCCGGCCGTGCCTGCGGCCCCGGCGCCCGCCCCGGCCCCTGCGCCGGCAGCGCCCAAGCCCTGAACCTTCTGCTGCGGCCCATGCCGCCATGTCATCCCATGCGCGACGCCCCCGCCCCGAGGCCCGGGGCGTTTTTGTTGCCGTGGCCTGATGGCTTGCGACGGGTCCGGGGCCCGTGCGGCGTCGCGTGGCGAGCCTTGGCGTCGTCCTTGCTGGGGGTCCTCGGACTGCTCCTTGCTGCATGCCGGCCCGGGCCGCGCGCAGACCTCGTCCTGCACAACGGGCGCGAGCCGGAGACGCTCGACCCGCACCTTCTCACCGGCCAGGCCGATGGGCGGGTTGCGTCGGCGCTGTTCGAGGGCCTGACCCGGTATGACCCCGTCACGGGCAACGCGATTCCTGGCCTTGCGGAGTCATGGGCCGTGTCGTCCGACGGGCTCGACTACCGGTTCAACCTTCGGGCCAACGCGGCATGGTCGGACGGACGTCCGATCGTTGCCGACGACGTGCTGTGGTCGTTCCGACGCGCCGTGAACCCCCTGACTGGGGCGGACTACGCGAGCCAGTACTTCTACATCGAGAACGGAGAGGCGCTCTGCACCGGCGCGGAGCGAGACCTTGCGAGGCTTGGGGTCACGGCGCCGACGCCCCGGTCCGTCCATGTGCGGCTTCGCAACCCCACGCCGTTCTTCCTTGAGCTTCTGGCGTCGCGGGTGTTCGCGGTGATCCCGCGCGAGCCGGTTGAGCGGGGTGGCGACCGTTGGGTTCTCCAGCATGGCCTTCCTTGCAGCGGCCCGTACACCCTTGTTTCATGGCGGGTCAACGACCGCATCAGGCTCCGGCGCAATCCGTGTTACTGGGACGCCGCGAACGTCCGCGCCGCCACGATCGACGTCCTTGCCGGGGACTCCGCGCACACGGCGCTCAACCAGTACCTTGCGGGCGACATCGACTTCATCCTCGACAAGGACATGTTTCCCCCCGAGCTGGCGGAGGCGCTGAGGCGGCGGCCCGACTTCCATTCCTACACCTACCTCGGCGCGTACTTCATCCGCTTCAACACGACGCGGAAGCCGTTTGACGACCCTCGGGTGCGGCGAGCGATTGGCATGGCGATCGACCGTGGCAGGATCGTCTCCCGCATCACCCGGATGGGCGAGCCGGCGACGTCGCATCTTGTCCCGGCGGGCGCGGGCGGATATCAGCCGCCGACGGGGCTTGAGAGGGATCCCGATGCCGCGCGGCGCCTGCTTTCGGAGGCGGGCTACCCCGGCGGGAAGGGTTTCCCCGTTTTCGAGTACTCCTACAACTCGGAGGCTCGCCTGCACGAGCACGTCGCGGTCGAGGTGCAGTCGGCGCTCCGGGATGAGCTGGGCATCTCGATGCAGCTGCGGCCGCTCGAGTGGAAGACGTACCTCGGCAACATGTCTCGCCTCGACTACGACCTGATGCGTTCGTCATGGATTGGGGACTACAACGACCCGAACACGTTCCTTGACCTGTTCCTGTCCGAGGGTGGCAACAACCGGACGGGGTGGCGGGACGCGGCCTACGACGTGCTCGTGAACCGGGCGAACGCGACCCTTGACAGGACGAGGCGCCTCGCGTTGCTGGCGCAGGCGGAGGCGCGTCTCCTGCGCGAAGGGGCACCGATCATCCCGCTGTATTCCTACGTGGGATTCTATGCCCTCGACACCAACCGGGTGGCCGGCATCCACCCGAACCTGCTCGACGAGCACCCGTTCTGGGCCATCCACCGGGTTGCCCCGCGCTGAGCCATGGATGCCCGAGCCCTGGTTCGCCGCATTCTTGCGATCCCGCTCCTCGTGTGGGTGGTGGCGACGCTGGCGTTCTTCCTGATGCGGGCGGCGCCGGGCGGTCCGTTCGACCGCGAGCGCGCGCCGGCGTCGAGGGAGGTGGAGGCGGCCCTCAAGGCCCGGTACCACCTCGACGAGCCGCTTGGGCGGCAATACGTGCGATACCTTGGGGGCCTTGCCCGGGGCGACCTTGGGCCGTCGCTCAAGTACCGTCACCACGGCGTCAACGAGATCCTCGCGCAGGCCCTCCCCGTCTCGATGACCCTGGGATGGCTGGCGTTTGGGACGGCGATGGGGCTGGGCATCCCGGTGGGCGCGGCCGGCGCGGTGTGGCGTGGACGTTGGCCGGACTGGCTTGGGACGGTGCTGGTGCTGGCGGGGGCATGCATCCCGACGTTCGTGCTGGCGCCGCTGCTGGTGCTGGGGCTTTCGCTGGGGGCCGGATGGTTCCCCGTGGCGGGCTGGGGCTCGCCATCGCATGCGATCCTGCCGGTGATGGCGCTGGGATTGTACTTTGCGGCGCGGGTGGCGCGGTTGATGCGGGAGGGGTTGGCGGAGGTGTTGCGGTCGCCGTTCATCCTTGCGGCGAGGGCGAAGGGAGTTTCCCCGGGGGGCATCCTGTGGCGGCATGCGATGCGGCCGGCGTTGGTCCCGGTGGTCTCGTACGCGGGGCCGATGCTTGCGGACCTGCTGACGGGTTCGTTCGTGGTCGAGCGCATCTTCCAGGTGCCGGGGACGGGTGCGTTCTTCACCAACAGCTTCTTCAGCCGCGACTACACGCTGATGACGGGGCTGGTCGTCGTGTACTCGTTCCTGTTGCTGGTCCTGAACCTTGCCACGGACCTCGCCCATCGGTGGCTCGACCCGAGGATTCGTCATGCCTGAGGTCCTCCATGGCGACGTCCGCATGCCGGCACGGGAGGCCCGGAGACGGTTCCTTGCGCATCGCCCGGCGACGCTTGGCGCGGCGTTCCTTCTCCTGCTCGCCATGGTCCTCGTGCTGGGGCCGGCGTTCCATGGGATCGATCCCCATGTCCATTCCAACGACACGTTCCAGCCCCCGTCCGGAAGGCATCCCTTCGGGACGGACATCCACGGGCGCGACGTGCTTGCGCGGTGCATCGGGGGCGCGCGTGTCTCGGTGCTTGCAGGGTTGATGGGTGCGTTGTTGAGCGTGGTGATCGGCACGGCGTACGGGCTGGTGTCCGGGTATGCCGGCGGGCGCGTGGATGCCCTCCTGATGCGCGCGGTGGACCTGTTGCATGCGCTTCCGAACATCATCTTCGTGATGCTGGTCCTTGGGACGGCGGAGGCGGCGCTGACGCGGATGTTGAGGGAGGTTTTCCCGGGGTTGGCCGGGGCGGCGCGCATGGTGTTGATGGTTGCGTGCCTCGGGGCCATCTCATGGCTCAACACGGCCCGGATCGTCCGGGGGCAGGTCCTTGCGCTTCGAGCCCGCCCGTTCGTCCTTGCGAGCCGCCTCGCGGGCGCGTCGCCGTTCTTCATCCTGTCGCGGCACCTGCTGCCCAACGTGCTTGGCGTGGTGCTCGCCTACGCCTCGCTGACGGTGCCGTCTGTGATCCTTTACGAGTCCTTCCTGAGCTTCCTTGGGATGGGCATTCGTCCGCCGGACGCGTCGCTCGGGACGTTGATCGAGGACGGGGCCCGGCAGCTCAACCCGATCGAGGTTCGGTGGTGGCTGCTGGTGTTCCCGGGCGGCCTGCTTGCATGGACGCTCCTTGCGCTGAACGCCGTGGCCGATGGCCTGCGCGACGCGCTTGATCCCCCGTCCCGTGGCTAGGAAACCTTGCCTGACCATGATCCCGTACGAGGAAGCCCTCCAACGCCTGCTCGGCAACCTTCACGCCCGGCCGCCCGCAAGCGAGCCGTTGGCGCCCATGGCCGGGCCGGACGGCCCGAGGCGTCCGCGATGGATTGGCGCGGACGTGGCTTCAACCGTCCCGCTCCCGCCGTTCGACAACGCCGCCGTCGATGGTTACGCCGTCCGGGCGGCCGACACCCTGCCGGTGGGCGGCAAGCCTGCGATCCTTCGTCTTGTGGGCGAGTCCGCCGCCGGCACGGCCGCGCCTCCCGCTCTGGGGCAGGGCGAGGCCGTCCGAATCTTCACGGGCGCCCCGTTGCCAGCCGGGGCCGACGCGGTGGTGATGCAGGAGGACTGCGACGCGGACGAGGGCGGGACGGTCGCGTTGCTGGAGGCGGCGAAGCCATGGGAGGGGATCCGGATCCGGGGCGAAGACGTGAAGGCTGGCGAGCGGGTGGCACGCCGGGGCGACGCGCTCGACGCCCAGCGCCTTGCCTTGCTGATGGCGGCGGGCATGGGCTCGGTGCCGTTGCATCCTGCGCCGACGGTGGCGTTGATAGGTACGGGGACGGAGTTGGTTCCGCCCGGACGGCCATGGATGCCCGGGCGCGTGCATGAGTGCAACCTTGGCCCGCTGGCATGGCTTTGCGAGTCCGTGGGCGGGCGGGTGGCGTCCACGGCGACGGTGCCGGACGACCCGGCGTTGATCCGGGTCGCGCTGGAGGATGCGTCGGCGAGGGCGCTTGTGGTCCTGACGGTGGGCGGGGCGTCGGTGGGCGACCATGATCATCTTCGGGACGTGGCGACCGAGGCGGGGTTCGGGATCGACCTGTGGAAGCTCGCCCTGAAGCCAGGGAAGCCGTTCTTCGCGGGGCAACGGGGCGAGACGCTGTTGCTTGGGGTGCCGGGCAACCCGGTGTCGGCGTTCGTGACGACGGTTCTCATGGTTTTGCCGGTGCTGCGCGTCCTCGCGGGGTGCCCGCGGCCATTGCCCCCGACGCGGCCGGGGATCCTCGCGGCACCGCTGAACAATCCTGACCGACGACGTCACTTCATGCGGGTGCGGGTCGAGGAGGACGGGACGGTGCGGCCGACGGGGGTGCAGGCGTCGCACGTCCTGTCGTCGATGGCCCTTGCCAATGGTCTGGTGGATGTGCCGCCGATGACGAGCCTTGCGACGGACACCGTCGTCAGGGTGGTGGTCTGGTGAGGGGCGGAGCGGTGGAACGCCGCGGGGGCTGGCCTCAGGGCTGCTACCGGGTGGCCCAGCGAAGGAAGTTCCCGAGGAGCCTGAGGCCGTTGGCCTGGCTTTTCTCGGGGTGGAACTGGGTGGCGAAGACGTTTCCGTGCCAGACGGCGGAAGCGAACGGGGTGCCGTAGGTGGTGCGGCCGGCGATGATGGCGGGGTCGGCGGGCCGCGGGTGGTAGGAATGGACAAAGTAAAAGTACGCGCCGGAGGGGATCCCGTGGAAGAGGGGGCAGGCGGGTTGGATGACCTCGACTTGGTTCCAGCCGATCTGGGGGATCTTGAGGTGGGGCTCCTCCGGGGTGGGCTGGAAGCGCACGACGGGCCCCTTGAAGATGCCGAGGCCAAGGGCGCAGGAGTTGAACTCGTCGCTTCGGTCGAAGAGGGCCTGGTAGCCGACGCAGATCCCGAGGAATGGCCTTCCGGCAAGGATCCAGTCGCGAACGGCGTCAACAAGGCGCTGGCGTTGCAGCGCGTGGATGCAGTCGTCGAACGCGCCGACTCCGGGCAGGACGACGGCCCGCGCATGGTCCAGTCCGAGGGGCGAGTCGAGCCTCCGGACGTTGGCGCCGACTGCGGAGAGGGCTTTCTCGACGCTGCGGATGTTGCCGGCGCCGTAGTCGAGGAGGGCGATCATGGGCGAAGGTCGCGCCACGGCTCCTCGTGGCTGACATCGACCATGAACGGGCCCGCTGCGGCGGCGGGGGAGAGGATGGCGAGGATGATGGCGTCCTCGGTGCCGGGGTTGAAGGTGGCATGGACGACGCCCTTGGGGATGTGGGCGGCCTCGCCGGGGTGGAGCATGCGCTTTTCCTGTTCGACCCATTGCTCGATGGAGCCGGAGAGGACGTAGATGACCTCCTCGAGCTCGGGGTGGGTGTGGAAGTTGTGGCCCTCGCCGCGGGGGAGGACGGCGCGGCAGACCTGGATGTCCCGGGCTTGGCAGACCTCGGGCCGGACCATCCAGTAGTTGGTGCGGCCCTTGTATTCCTCCTTGAGGGCCTCGGCCTCGGTGATGAAGCGGTGCAGGGGCATGGGGATCAGCGGCGGAGGGTCTTCCTGGCGGCAGGGGCCTTGAGGGCCTTGAAATCACGGGTGAGCTGGGTGAGGGACGCCTCGACTCCCATGCGTTCGAGCGAGCTGGCACCGACAAAACCAACGGCGTCGGTGTGCTTCATGATGCGTTCGGCGTCGGCGGGCGTGTTGATGGGGCCGCCGTGGGCGAGGAAGAGGACGTCCTTCCGGACGCGGCGGACGGCGTCGATGATTTCCTGGGTTCGCTGGATGGCGAAGTCCCATGTGACGACGGCCTTGGTGACGCCAATGGAGCCGCCGACGGTGGTGCCGACGTGGGAGATGATGGCGTCGGCGCCGGCCTTGGCCATCTCGACGGCCTCCTCGGGGGTGCCGACATAGACGACGGAGAACAGGTCCATGCGGCGGGCGAGGGCGACCATCTCGTACTCCTTGCGGACGGACATGCCGGTTTCCTCGAGGACGTTTCGGAAGTGGCCATCGACGATGGTGTGGGTGGGGAAGTTGTTGACGCCCGAGAAGCCCATCTCCTTGACGCGTCCGAGCCAGTGCCACATCCGGCGGCGTGGGTCGCTGGCATGGACGCCGCAGATGACGGGGACCTCCTCGACGACGGGAAGGACCTCGTATTCGCCAATCTCCATGGCGATGGCGTTGGCGTCTCCGTAGGCCATCATGCCGCAGGTGGAGCCATGGCCCATCATGCGGAAGCGCCCGGAGTTGTAGATGATGACGAGATCGGCGCCGCCCTTCTCGATGAACTTGGCGCTGATGCCGGTGCCCGCGCCGGCCGCGATGATGGCGTTGCCCTTCTTGAGGGTGGCGCGGAGCCGCTCGATGACTTCCTTGCGGGTGTAGGGGTTGCCTTGGCCGGTCCAGGGATTGGGCATGGTGATGGCGCTTCGTGTTGATGTAACTGTGGTGAAGCCCCGCGCCGGTGTGCGCAGGGCGCGGAGAGGATGCCCCATGGGACGGGCGGGGGTTCAAGTTTCAAGTCGCGGGGAAATGGCGGGCCCGGGACGGGGAAGGCGGCGTGTTGGGCGCGATCCCGTGATGCGCCATCGGACGGAGGCCCCTGCCTCACGTGGGACGCCAGCCCTTGCCCGGGATGAACTCGCGGCTTCCCGACGCGGACTTGCAACCCAAGGCGAGGGTGGCCATGGCGAGTAAGGCGGCGCCCCAAACAATCATGCGGCGTGGATGCTTCATGTCCTGGAGTCCATACCATCGTTCCCGCCCGGGAGCCAGATGGCAGTGGACGGCCCGCGGCCGATGTCGAGTGGCTGGGGTCCGGGCTTGCGGTTCTTCGGGGATTCGACGACGCGGACGGCGTGATGAACGGGTTGGCGGTGGACGGGTCCGGGACGAGCCTGCTGGCGAGCCCGTTCACGTGGATGGCCGGCACGCGGGAGGGGAACCGGCGCGCGTCTGGGGAGGCGGCAAGGCCAGGGGCCGCCGTGCCGCCCAATGGGTTCATGCGGGCGCGGCTTGATGCCTGGACGGGCGGCCGCGTTGCGACGGGCGTGTTCGGCGCGGCCATGCAGGTTCACCCCGGCAACGACGGGCCGGTGACGATCCGGATCGACTCGCGATGCAGGGATTGACCCTCTTGGCGAGGGGCTAGGCCCGGGGAAACATCCCGGCGGTCCACCCGCCATCGACGGACAAGCAGGCGCCGGTGACGAAGGACGCCTCGTCCGACGCCAGGAAGAGCGCGGCCTCGGCGACTTCCTCGGGCGATCCCATGCGGCGCATGGCCTGGGTGGAGGACATGTCGCGGCGGGCGGCTTCGGGGTCGGGGTATTCGGCGAGGCGTGCCCTGACAAAGGGGGTTTCGACACGGCCGGGGCAGACGGCGTTGACACGGACCCCGGAGGTGGCGTGGTCCAGGGCGGCGCAGCGCATCATGCCGACGACGGCATGCTTGCTGGTGGAATACGAGAAGCGGTCCACGAGGCCTTCGAGCCCAGCCGTGGAGCCCATCACGACGACGGCGCCCCGTCCGCGGGCAATCATGCCGGGCATCCATGCCTTCAGGGTGCGCAGGACCCCGGTGACGTTGACGGCAAGCATCCGCTCGAAGTCGGGGATGGAGGTGGTGAGGAGGGTGCCCACATGGCCGATGCCGGCATTGGCCACAAGGACGTCGATCTCGGGTACGCGGGCGAGCGCCTCCGTGAAGTCGGCGTCGCGGGTGACGTCGAGGCGGAGCGAGGAGGCGCGTCCTCCGGCGGCGTGGACCATGGCCACCGTGGACTCGGCGGCCGGGAGGTTCACGTCCGCGACCATGACATGTGCTCCGGCGCGGGCGAATCGCAGCGCGATGGCTTGTCCGATGCCGGAGCCGGCGCCCGTGACGAGGGCATTTTTTGAGGCGAGGGAAAAGGCCATGGCGAGGAAATGGGTTTTTTGTGCCGGCGATTCAAGGGGAAACAGGGGGTGACATGCGCGTGCAGGGCGGAGGTCGGCCCGACTCCATCGGGAGGGGTCGGAGGGGGGCGCCCTCGTCGCGCACGATCCCTGCGCGGGGACTTCCCCGCTTCATGATTCACGGAAACAACGCATGAGACACCGTGTCGGGGTTCACGCCACGACCCAGGCCAAAGCAGGTCATGGTTGACTGGGCCCGTGAACCCTGTCGGGGCGGCCAACCCGCGGCTTGATGGGGGGACGCCCGAATCCGCGCGTAAGGAGGAAGGAGGAAGGAGGCTCGCGATCCCCAAGCGGCCGGGTTGCGGCACGCTGCGCGCCAACACGCCCTCGTGGCGGATGGGCGACCGCGGCATGGGCGCGGATGGCCACATCCCAAGTGACCTTGGCGTCCATCTGCCATGAAGCCGGAGGCTTCCCAGCTTGTAGCCGGTGGTCGAGGAGCGAAGCGACGACACCAACGGGGACCCGTGCCAACGTGAACCCCGGCCTCCCGGCAGGGATGCCAGCGCCGGGGGCGGACTGGGCTGGCACCCCTCCCGGGTGCGGAGGGTGATGGGGATCGGTGACCGGTGGTGTCGCTTCGCTCAACCACCGGCTACCTGCT
>CAIYFP010000196.1 GCA_903925515.1 uncultured Verrucomicrobiota bacterium | reverse complement strand
TCAGTGTTCACGTTTTAACGTATTCGTAGTTATCGCGTATGAAAAGCGGAAGCCGGCACGAAGGGCTCGAGATCCTGATCTACGGCGGAAGAGGGTGCGCTCGGGCGGGTGGAGGCCGAGTAAAGGCGGGTGAGAAAATGCCGGGGCTTTGCCGGTATGAACCTTCATGCCAGCCCAATCTCCGCGAGCCACACCTAAGAAGCCCCTTGTGAAGCCCCCAGTTGCCGTTGTAGGGGCGATCCTCGCTCTGGCCGTCATACGATTGCATGACCGCCGCGATGGACTTGATAAGCTGCCCGAACAGAGCGTTAGTACGGGGTGTCCTGACCACCAAGGAGAACCCCAGTGACCGAATCCGTTGTAGCCCGCGTGGCCGCCCTGAAGATCGCCAGCACCGCCGAGCTCAAGCAGACTTGGCGGGACCTCTTCCACCGCGAGCCGCCGCCCTTTAACCGACGCTTTCTTGAAATCCGCCTTGCATACCGCATTCAGGAGTTGGCCTATGGGGGCCTTAAACGCGAGAGCGCCAAGCGCCTTGAGTTACTTGGCGAGCAACTCGATGGGGGCAAGCTAGAGGTGCGGCGCCGCCGCCACGGTAATCGGCCCATTGCAGGAACGCGCCTCATCCGTGAATGGCAAGGCACCCCCTGCGAGGTACTGGTATGCGTCGACCACTATGATTACAACGGACGGCGGTACAAGTCGCTTTCGAGCATTGCCCGCGCAATCACCGGCACCAACCGCAACGGATGGGCCTTTTTTGGTCTTGGATCGGCAAGGAGCGCGTGATGACGGCTGCGCGTCGCCTGATCTGCGCGATCTACACGCGCAAGTCCACCGAAGAAGGTCTTGATCAAAACTTCAACTCGCTCGATGCCCAGCGGGACGCTTGCGAGAACTTCATCGCCAGCCAGAAATCCGAGGGCTGGATGATGGCGCGCGAGCGCTATGACGACGGTGGCTACTCCGGCGGCAACATGGAGCGGCCCGGCTTGAAGAAACTGCTTGATGACGTGCGGTCCGGCATGGTCGACATCATCGTCGTCTACAAGATCGACAGGCTGTCGCGCTCACTGGCCGACTTCGCCAAGTTGGTCGAGATCTTCGACGAGCACAAGGTTACCTTTGTATCGGTGACCCAGGCGTTCAACACAACCACCTCGATGGGCCGGCTCACGCTTAACATCCTGCTGTCGTTTGCCCAGTTCGAGCGAGAGTTGGCTGGCGAGCGCGTGCGCGACAAGATCGCGGCCTCCCGCCAGCGCGGTATCTGGATGGGCGGCATGCCGCCACTGGGTTACGACGTTGCCGAGCGAAAGCTGATCGCGAACCCCGTCGAAGCGAAGATCGTTCGTGAGATTTTCACGCGTTTTGCGGCAACGCCCGCGATGTCGACGCTGGTCAGAGACCTACGGGCGCGAGGTGTGACTTCAAAGTCGTGGATCACATCCAAGGGCATCGAGCGTCAGGGTAAGCTGGTCACCAAGGGCTATATTTACAAGCTATTTAAGAACCCGGTCTACATCGGCATGGCCGCCTATAAGGGCAAGCAGTTCCCCGGCGAACACAGGCCCATCATTGAGCAGGCGTTGTGGGACTCGGTGCAGGCATTGCTCAAGGCTGGCGATAAGCATGTCAAAGGCGGCAGGGCGTGCCGCCCCACGACATCGCCATTACTTTTGCGCGGTCTGCTGTTTTCACCAGAAGGCCGCGCCTTCACCCCTGCCTGGACCAGTAAGGGCCCGAAACAATACCGGTACTATGTCAACACCGACGCCATCAAACTGGGCAAAGAGGCCTGCGAGGTCTGTCGCGTGCCAGCCGGCGAAATCGAAGGAGTCGTGATCGAACAAATCCGTGGGGTATTGCGATCCCCAGAAATTCTGGCCCAAGCAGTGCGCGAGGTGACCAGTGCGCGCCCAGACATCAGCGAAACCGAAGCGATCCGTCAGCTGCAATCCATCGGCGAGGTTTGGGATCATCTTTTCCCAGCCGAGCAGGCTCGCATCGTAAACGCATTGATCGAGAGGATCACCGTCCGAAAAGATGAGATCACCATCAAGTGGCACACGAAAGGGGTGCCGAAGTTTATGCGTGACTCGGTCATGCAAGCTATCGACAAGGTGGCCGCATGACGATCACAGCGGGTAGCTCAGAGGTCACTACGATCAAGATGGCCTTTTGCCCACGGGGCGGAAGAACGCTGATCGTGCGGCCTGATGGATCGCGGGGCGTGGTACGCCGTGAGGCGACGATCGACAACACCATGATCAAAGTGATTGCACGCGGTTTCCGTTGGCAGCGGCTTCTGTACGACGGCACCTACGCAACCATTGAGGACTTGGCGGCAGCCGAAAAAATTAACCCGTCCTATGTAAGCCGAATCCTAAGGCTCGCCTATCTCTCGCCCGTCATTGTGCAGGCAATTCTGGACGGCAAGCATCCCGCTTGGCTCACGAGGCGGCAATTGCTCGCGCCGTTCCCAACGGACTGGAAAGAGCAGGAACAAAAGTTTCTCGCTCAATTCGGAACTTGAGACTTTAGAGATGCATCTTAGGCCGCCTGGAAGACTGCTTTCATTTGCGCGTCATCACGCAGATGCGCACAAACGTGATCTTAGAATGCTCGGCCGCCCGACTGAGTGGCGCATGCGTACGACGGGACGGTACCTCAGTGATGTTCTCCGGTGCGGTCCGTTGCCCGGATGGGGCTTAGCCGACCTCGTCAGCATCTGCGATCACGACAACTCGGTTCTGCTATCATTGTTAGCATCGTTTCCCGGAGGTGCCGACATGCCTGACTTACTGGTTCGCGGTGTCGATGAGGCGCTCGTGAGGGCGCTCAAGGAGCGCGCTGGCGCACACGGCCGAAGCGCCGAGGCGGAACATCGAGAGATCCTGGCTGAGGCTCTCGCCCGCCCTCGCAGGCGCGCGCTGGCTGAGCTTCTGGCTTCGATTCCTGACGTCGGCACCGACGCGGACTTCGAGCGCGTCGAGCCCGACCGCAAGGCGCCCCGTGTATTTGATTGACACCAACGTCATCAGCGAGGCCCGCAAGAAGTCCAGGGCGAACCGAGGCGTCATCGAGTTCTTCAATCGCATAGCCAGCACAGGCGACCCGGTCTATCTGTCGGTCATCACCATCGGCGAACTTCGTCGCGGTGTCGAACTCATTCGTCTGCGCGGCGATACCGAACAGGCAGGCTTGTTGGAGGACTGGCTCTGCGCAGTGCTCGAGCAATACGCGGACAAGGCGCTCGCCTTCTGCGCCGACGCCGCGCAGGTGTGGGGACGGCTGCGAGTTCCGAACCCCGAGCACGCTCTGGACAAGCAACTTGCGGCCACGGCACTGATCTACGATTTGACGGTCGTCACGCGCAATGCGGCGGACTTTGCAGGCACCGGCGTGAAGGTGATGAATCCGTTCCTTGCGCCAGCGCCCCCGCAATGATGTTCATGGCGCCTGCTCGTGGAGCGCAGCGATGTCGATCACCCGCCGCTCGACACGCAAGTGCTAGCCATGCCGGTATCTCGTAAGGACACGCTGCAGCAATACGCCAGGCGCCTGCACCGAGAGCACGCCAGCAAAGTCAACGTGAGGATCATCGATTTCGTGGACACCGGTCACCCCGCGCTTTTGCGGATGTGGGAAAAGCGCCAGCGTGGCTATCGTGCGATGCGATACCGGGTAGGCTCTGATGTGCCCGCGCGAAACTGATAAAACTCCCCTCAAACGACTTCCAAGCTTGTAGGTGGACTGTTAAAAGACTATATTAAGACTTATTTTAGTCTGGAGCACAGTGATGCGCTACTCATCACAAGTCAAACCCATCAGCTACCTCAAAGCGAATGCCGCGGAGGTTCTAACGCACCTCGCAGAACAACGCCAGCCGCTAGTTATCACCCAAAACGGCGAGGCCAAGGCAGTCCTGCAGGATGTAGCCTCATTCGAGGAGACACAAGAAACACTGGCCATGTTGAAAATTCTTGCGCTTGGCAATCAAGATGTGGCAGCCGGAAAGGTAAGGCCAGCGGCCGACGTTGTTGCGCGTCTTCGCGCCAAGCGGGCCTAAGACTGATGGCAGGCAAGTTGGCCAAGTTTGAAGTTCTCCTCACCCAGGGTGCAGAGCAAGACCTCGAGGCCATCCACGATTACATCTGCGAGTTCGACTGCGTCGAGAGCGCCAACTGTGTTCTTGTTGCGTTGATGGATGTTGTGGAGAGCCTGTCGAGACTCCCAGAGCGCAGTAGTTATCCGAGAGAACTGGTAGGCCTTGGCATCAAAGAATACCGGCAGACCTTCTTCAAGCCTTACCGAGTAATCTACCGTGTTGCTGACAACAAAGTCATTATTTATTTGATTGTGGACGGCCGACGTGACATGCAGACCGTGCTCGCTCGCCGCCTGCTTGGCAACTGAATCCGCAAGTCCAGGCTCGCCCAGTTCAGGTTTATAACCAAGTGTAGACCCAGGCGCCGCACGCGACCAATCTCAAGCAGGCCCAATCCTCTGCGTTTACCGGTTTCTCTGAAGCCCCCGGGGTGAGGGCGATTCCGAAGTCCGCAAGCGGTGTTAAAAAACTTATCCATTAAATCAATGGTTTACTTGCGGACTAATCGAGAGGGTTTATTTTTCCATACGCTAGGCGGAGGAAACAGCCTTGCTTTTGTCGTACCAAGCGTTGGCGCGAGGAAGCTAAGGGCGGTTGCGGGTGGGTGATGGCACTAGAATAAGGTTTCAAGTTCCAAGCCAGTCTGACTACTCAGTCCATTTGAAAGAGATTCGGTAGCGACCATTCGAATCTCTTCTGCTCCGCCAAAACAAGACCTGGTAACTCGCTCAGCCGGGTTGTCAGGCGATCAGAACCCCGCACCACGCGGGGCTTTTTGCTATGGGCTGCTGACTGACCCCATGGACACCGACCACCAAAATCCGTCTCAAACACCGTTTCATCTTAGAACCTCCCGAATTTTTGGCCGCGGTACGGCAGGCGGGTGTGAGCGAAAAATCAGGGTTTTGGCGCCGCACCGATTGAACGGCCTAGGGTCCCGGAAGCTGATCCCATGCCTCCAGCACCAGCCGGCGGGTGCGGTACACGGCGAACTGGCGGACGTCATTGTTCTTCAGCCATCGGAAGGTTTCAGTTGGGTAGCTAATCCTCTGGGTCCGTCAATGCTCGCTCTAAGTGGCGACGCCTGCGCGAAGAAGCTAAGAAGTTTGCTTGCCCAGCGAAG
>CAIYFP010000195.1 GCA_903925515.1 uncultured Verrucomicrobiota bacterium | reverse complement strand
TCACAGACCGCTGCGGGTATGCTCCGTCCTCACGCCTTGCCCCGGGGCATTCTTGGAGCAACCAAACACCAGCGATTTGTGAGACACGACACTAGCCTGGGGCGCGCGCCCCGGGCAGCGCCTTCTGGCGTGGCTACGCCTCCACGAACTCAAGCGGCGGGGCCATGGGCAATGCGCCAAGCTGCTGTCCCCTCGCGAGGAAGCGCCGGATGCTTTCCCGTCCGCGCTCGCCGTAGTCGAGCGTCCAGTGGTTCACGTACATCCCGACGAACTTGTCGGCGAGGTCCATGCCCATGTCGCGAGCCCAGCGCATGGAGTGCTCCACGGCGTCGGACCGGTGGTCGAGGCTGAACTGGATGCTGTCGTGCAGGATGCGTGCGACGCGGGTCCTGAGCGCGGCGTCGTGTCGCTTGTGGATGACGTTGCCGCCGAGGGGAAGCGGCAGGCCCTCGTTCTCGGTTCCCCACCAGACGCCGAGGTCGGCGCACAGCTCAAGTCCCTCGTTGCGATAGGTCAGCTGGCCCTCGTGGATGATGAGTCCCACGTCTGCGACGCCGTCCCGGACCGCCTTGAAGACCTCGTCGAACGGCACCACCACGTGGTGGATGTCCGTCGCGGTGCGCCCGAGCCAGAGTTGCAGGGCGAGGAACGCGCTGGTCATGCGGCCGGGAACGGCGATGCGTGCCCGGGAGACCTCGTCGCGCCCCATGGCGCGTCGTGCCACGAGCATGGGGCCGTAGCCGTCGCCCATGCTGGCGCCGCTTGGCAGCAAGGCGTAGTCGCGCGAGACATGGGCGTAGGCGTGGATGCTGATCGCGGAGACGTCGAGTTCCCCGCGCGTGGCGCGCTCGTTCAACGTCTGGATGTCCTGCAGGACATGCTCGAACTCCAGCCCGGGTGTCTGGATCAAGCCCCGCGCCAACCCGTAGAACATGAACGCGTCGTCCGGGTCCGGGGAGTGCCCCAGGGTGAGCCGCCGTGTGGTGTCCATGGTTCCGGTTTCTTGCATGGCTGGTGTTGCGGCACCTGGTTCAACCCTTGCCGCGGCCCCGCAGCAACTCGCGCACGAGGCCGTCGGCGCGGTACACCGAGCGCAGGGCTTCGAGGATTCCCGCGCTATGGACCGACAACGAGCGTGCCTTCTCCTCCTCGAACGCGAAGTCGAGGACGAGCGACTGGATGTTGCCGTCGAAGATGATGCCCACGAACTCCCCGGCGCGGTTGACGACCGGGCTGCCCGAGTTGCCGCCGATGATGTCGTGCGTGCCCACGAAGTTGAACGGGACGGTCCCCTTCACGGACTTGCGCCGGTCCAGCCAGCGCTTGGGGAGATCGAAGGGCGGGCGGTACTCCATGCCGGCGGCGCGCTCATACATGCCGGACAAGGTCGTCATGGCGGGCACCGGCCTTCCATCTTCCTCGTAGCCCTTCACCGTCCCGTAGGCGAGGCGAAGCGTGAAGGTGGCGTCGGGGTAGGACTTGGGGCCGTCGAGGGCGAAGCGCGCCTTGCTGATGGCCGCGTAGGCTTGGCGCTTGCTCTCGTCCAACGCCTCCAGCTTGCGCCTCAGCTCGCGGGCCTCGCCATCCACGGCGCGTGCCAGCTCGATCATGGGGTCCTTGGTCACCGTCACGGCCGCCGCGCCCTCCTTGTAGAGGCGCCTGCGCACGGCCACCTCGCGGACCCTGGTGCCCCGGACGAGCTCCGAGGCCCGGGCGCGGGGCGACTTTCCTGCGAGGACGGCCTGCACGGCCGTGTCGGCATGGCCGAGCTTCTCGGCGAGGAATGTCAGGGAGTCTGCAAGCAGCAGGATTTCGAGGTCCTCGTGGATGGGCTGTTCGGAGAACAACGAGAGCTCGAAGGACTCGCGACCGGCCTCGGTGAATTCACGGAGTCGGTCGCCGTTGGGCTTGGGGAACTCGTCGGCGGCGCGGAGGAGGCGTCGCGCGATCGAGAACGAGTCGCAGGCGAAGCCGTTGGCGCCCTCGAGCAACCGATGCCTGAGGGCCATGGGGCGAACCTCGCGAGTGACCCGCTCGATCGTCTCGTAGGCGGCGAGCGCATCCGCGAACTCCGCGCGGCCCTCCAGCCGGGCCTTGAACGCCCTCTCCGCCGCCAGCTTGGCGCCCATGATGGCGGGGTCATAGAGGCCGGCGTGCCCGCCATCCCGGGCCTTGCGCGAGTTCTGGACGCCAAAGAGGTCGTCCTTGGCTCGGCGCATGTTTTCGGCGCTGCGCTGGCTCCAGGAGTTGAGCAGGACCTCGCGGCGCTTGAGCAGCTCCAGGGTGTAGGGGAACTGGTTGTCCCGGAGATGCTCCAGCTCGGCGACCGTCAGGAGGCGGCTGGTACGGCCGGGATGTCCTGAGACGAAGGTCAACTCGCCGGGGGCGGCGCCGTTTGCGGACCACTTCAGCCAATGCGGGACGCGGGCGGGCTTGCCGTCCTCATAGACCCGGAAGAAGCACACATCCAAGTCGTACCTTGGGTACTCGAAGTTGTCGGGGTCGCCGCCGAAGAAGGCCGCCTGTTGCTCGGGCGCGAAGACGAGGCGGACGTCGGTGTACTTCTTGAACCGGTAGAGGTGATAGGCGCCGCCTTGGTAGAGGGTGACGACGTCGCTGCGCAGGCCGGTCTTGGCCAGCGAATCCTTCTCGATCTCCGCCATGGCGGCCCGCCGCGCCTTGAAGGCGGACTCGGCCGACGCACCGGCGGCGACCGCGGCGTTCACCTTGGCGGTCACGTCCTCGATCGATTGCAGCACGTTCAGCTCAAGGTCCACGCACCGGACCTCCTCGGCGTGGCTGCGCGCATGGAAGCCGTCCCGGAGGTAGTTGTTCTTCTCGGAGGAAAGCTTCTGCAAGGCGTCGGCGCCGACGTGATGATTGGAGAGCACGAGCCCGTCCTCGGAAACGAAGGAGCCGGAGCCGCCGGAGTTGAAGCGGACGGAGGCCTTCATGAGGTGGTCGAGCCAGTCTTGGGTGATGTCGAACCCGTAGCGCTCGCGGATTTGCTGCGTGGGCGGGCTGGTGTAGAGCCACATTCCCTCGTCGGCCCTGGCGGTCCCGCCAAGGGCGAGGGCCGCAGCCAAGGCGGCCTGCAATCGAATGGAGTCACGCATCGTCGGCGCACCGTGCTGTCGTTCGGGTTTTGCCGCAAGGTCGTGGTTTGCGGGCGAGACCGAGGAGCCATGGCCGACGCGGGGATCCGGGCCCTCGCCCTGGTCCGCGCGTGAGCCGTTCCCGGGCGCCTGGTTCTCGCCTCGCGCTGCGCTGACGGAGGGTGGAAACAACGGCCCCTCATGGCGTCATGGCGTGGAAAGAATCCATGCCGCCCCTGAACGGATTCCGAGATGCATGCACCGGGGCATTCCTCACGCCAAGCCGCCAAGCCGCCAAGCCGCGATGAACGCAGTCTCATGGATGCCGATGCCGGGGTTCATGCCCATCTGCCTCGATGGCGTGTTGGCACGAGGCCTGCGGCGACGCGGCCGCATGGGGATCGAGAGATTCGCTCCGCCTTGCGCGGGGATCAGGGGCCCCGGTGGGCGCTTGCCCTCCCGCCCTTCCTGCTTCCATGCTCGGGTGCCGTGGCGAGGTTCCTCTTCTTGTTCCTGTTCGGCATGATGGCCGCCATGGCGGCCGGGCGGCGGGCGCCTGCGCCGCGGCCTGTTTCGGATGAGGGGCGACATTCCAGCCTGGTTGCATGGGGAAGAAGGCATGGGTTGCAGCCGGCGCCGTCGCGCAGGGCCGGGGAGTTGCAGCTCACGAATGCGGCCTTGCAGGTCACGCTGAAGGCGGACAGCCGCGCCTTGGTCTTCGATGGCGTCGAGCATCGCCTTGCATTTCCCGTCCGTCGCGGCTCGGACGGGCTTGAGATCTCGGCGCGAGACGTCCAGGCCACGCTGGACCCGTTGGTGAATCCTCCCAGGAGGCCGGCCTCGCGTCCGGTGAACGTGGTCGCCATCAACGCGGGGCACGGCGGGAAGGATCCCGGCAACACGGAGGGGCGGCGGCAGGAAAAGCAGTACACGTTGCTCTTGGCGGGGCAGGTCCGGCGCAACCTGGAGCGGGCGGGCCTGCGGGTGGTGCTGACCCGTGCGGCGGACACCTTCGTCTCGCTGGACGACCGTCCCGCGATGGCGGCGCGGGCCAGCGCCGACCTGTTCGTGAGCCTGCACTTCAACGCCTTCGATGGGCCAGGCTCGCGGGATGTCGCGGGGGCGGAGACGTATTGCCTGACGCCCGCCGGGGCGAGTTCCACCAACGACTCCGGAAACCATCGCGGCGGATGGCTTCCCGCCAACCGCTTCGACCGGGACAACATCCTTCTCGCCCACCTTGTCCAGCGTGCCATCCTGGGCGGGACCGACCTCAATGACCGTGGGGTCCGGCGGGCGCGGTTCAAGGAGCTCACGCTGCTGTCCATGCCGGGCATCCTTGTCGAGGGCGGGTATATGACCCACCCGCAGGACGCCGCCTCGATCTATTCGCCCAAGGGCCGCGCCGCCCTCGCGCGGGCCATCTCCGACGGGATCCTCGACTACAAGCGGCTGGTCGAACGCCGCGAGTAGCCCGCAAAGCCCGGCCTTGCGGTCAGCGTCCCATGACGCCGTCCAAGGCGACCGTCCATTCCCGCAGGTCCCCGCCGAGTTCCGACCGGGTTACCTTGCCACCGGGCCAGCGAACCTCGACGGCCGTTGGGGTTCCCGGCGAGGCGAGCACCAGCACGGGCGAATCCTGCGAGCCATAGCCCGAGCCGCCCGTCACGACGCGCGCCGGCCCCCAACGGGACCCGTGCTTCAACCTCACCGTGGCGCCGAGGCCCCATGGGTTTCCCTGCGGCCCGGCGAGGCGGAGCCTCACTCCCGGCATGGCACCCCGGTTCCTGAAGACCGCGATCTCCTCGCCGTTCTGAGCCACGACAAGGTCGGCGCGGCCGTCCGCGTCGAAGTCGCCGGTGGCCGCCCCGCGTTGCTCGCCGACCAGTCGGATGCCCGACTCGGTGGACGACATGGGGCTCCACCCGCCGCGTCCGTCGCCCCGGAGCAGCAATCCATGGCCCGCGTCCATCCGTGTCTCGTCCGGCCGGACCGCGAACCAGTTTTGGGCCAGGAACAAATCCTCCCTTGCGTCGCCGTCGAAGTCCGCGACGACGATGCCGGAAACGGGGGTTCTCTGGGCCTCGGGCGGCAGCGGCACGCGCTCGTAGTGGTCTCCGCGGTTGAGCCATGCGCAGGAGGCCAAAGTTTCCGCCCGGACCCGCAGGGCGTCCATGGGCGCGATCGCCTGGATGTCCACCCTTGCGAACGCCTCATGGGACGGCGTTTGCCCTTCCAGCTCCGGATAGGCGGCAAGCAAGGTGTCGCGGTCCCGCCACGGAAAAAGCCGTCCTGCGGGTCCGGGGCGCGCCTCGAACCAAACCGGGGTGCCGTTCGCGCTTCCGCGGTGCCAAAGCATTGCGGCCGAATTGGTGGCCCAGATGGCCCATTCGGAGTTCAACCCCCAGTTACCGGCCACGATGTCCATCCGCCCGTCCGCGTCCATGTCCACGGCCGCGACGCTCCTCCACCAGCCCGTGCCCGAGTTGGGTTGCACGGCGGCGGGCTTTCCGCTTCGGCCGTCGAGGATCCGGACCGTCCCCCACTCGGACGCCATGAGCAGCTCGGGGAATCCGTCGCCATTCATGTCTGCCCATGTTGCGGCGGCGGCGCCTGGCACGTCCGGCCCGCCTGTTTCCAGCGTCATCCGGCGCATGGGCTTGCCGTCCTCCCATGTCCACAAGCCCCCGGAATGGCCGGACCCGACAAAGACATCAACCGCGCCATCGCCGTCCGCGTCCGCCGCCGCCAACGCCACCGGCAGCCACCCCTTCCCGCCCGAGGCCATGGCGTTGATGAAGGTCATGGCATGGGAGGCGACGTCGTGGACGGCCGCGCCGGCGGACGTTTCGAGGCCGGACTCCAGTCCTGACAACGCGACCCACGCTTGGGGGGCGCGCGAGGTTCCATGTCCGTTCACCATGACCACGCCTGCGCCGTCATCCGGCAGCGCGGGGCCGATTGCCGCCCCCTTGAAGCCTGCCTTGCCATCACCCCGCAGCCAGCCCATCGGCTGTCCCTTGGCCCCGGACGCCACCACGTCGTCGTGCCCGTCGCCGTCCACGTCCACGACGGCCACGCCCGGTCCCTGTTGGCTGAAGCGGCGAGGCATGGAGGGATACAATCCGAAGTCGTCGAAGGCCTCCTCCTTGTGCCGCCACGGGGCATCCAAGGGCACGGGAGCAAGCAGGGGCGGCGGGGCCGTCGTGGCGTCGGGCTTGCTGGCCCGGTTGGGTGCCTTGGCCGCCGCCGCCTCGTCGATCTCATAGAGGTGGTTGGCACGGATCCCGTCCACGCGGGTCAGCCCGCCATCTCCCCACCGCACCTCCACGGTCATGGGGCCCGTGCCAGCCGCGAAGCTTCTCAGCGAATCCCCGCCCCCGAGGTAATGTCCGCCGCCGAGGACTTCCTGCTCTTGCACGACGGGTCCGCCGAGCAACCGGATGCGGGCGCCGATCGCGGTGGGGTTGGCGCCGCGACCCTTCAAGCGGATCGCGACGCGCGGGGCTGTTCCCCGGTTGCGATACACGAGCGGCGGTCCGTCCATGCAGGCCATGATGACGTCCATGTCGCCATCCCGATCGAGGTCCACCAAGGCGGCGCCGTGGGCGGGCCTCGTGGAGTCGAGGCCCCACTGGGCCGATGCATCCTCGAAGGTCAGGTCGCGCCGGTTTCGGAAGGCCGCCTTGGGCGCGTCGATGGGCGGGTAATTCGCGAGGATCGACCGTTCCCCGCGCATTTCCGTCTTGCGCTTGCCCGCAACCTTGGCGCCCACGTCGCGGTCGTTCACGTCGTGCCGGAACCCATTCGACACAAGCAGGTCCTCCCACCCGTCCATGTCCACGTCGAGGAACACTGGCGCCCAGCTCCACTCCGTCGCCGCGACCCCGGCGAGGCACGCGATTTCCTCCCATGTTCCGTCGCCGCGTGCCCTGAACAGGCAGTTCCTCGGGACATCCTCCCTGTCGAGGCCCAGGCCTGGCAGCCTCACGCGCGGCACCAGCGCGGGGAAGCTGCGGAGGTGCCGCTCAGGGTCGCGTCGCAGCATCTCCACCGTGTAGAAGTCGAGGTGCCCGTCCCGGTCGATGTCCGCGAAGTCCACGCCCATGCTCGCGTAGCTCATCGAGCGCAGCGCGTGCCGCGGCGCGGCCCGGAACTTCCCCTTGCCATCCCCGAGCCACAGGCGGTCGGGCGTCTGGAAGTCGTTGCAGACGTAGATGTCGGGGCACCCGTCGCCGTTGATGTCGCGAACCTGGACCGCGAGCCCGAAGTCCGGCGGGGCCTCCAGCAGCGGGCGCCCGTCCTCGTCGGCGAACGTGTCGGCCCACAACGCCGGGCGCAGGCGCCCGTCCCCTTGGTTCCAGTACAGGACGTCGGGCTCGCCCAGCTCAAGGTATCGTCCGTCCACGATCTTCACCCGCTTCGCCCAGCGGCCCGTCACCGTGGGCACGCCGTTCACCATGCGCTCCGACAACTCCGCGCCGTCCCTCAATGGGGAGGTGGTCCCGAAGTTGCACCAATAGACGTCGAGGTCGCCGTCGCCGTCGAGGTCCCCGACCGCCATGGACGTCGCGCCGGTCTTGGACGCAATGCCTGCCCTCGCGGTCGCGTCCGTGAAGTGCCCCTTGCCATCGCCCACAAGGAACGCGTGCGGGCCCCCGAAGCTGGACACCATGAGATCCAGCGCGCCGTCACCCGTGATGTCGGCCAGCAAGGCCCCGCAGGCCGTCATGTTCGTGCAGGCGACCCCGGCGGCGGCCGTGATGTTGGTGAAGCGCCATCCGCCGAGGTTCCGGTACAGGGCCGACGCCCCCTCCCGGTGGGCAAGGAACAAGTCCACCCAGCCGTCGCTGTCCACGTCGCCTGCCGTGACGCCGGTCCCGTTCATGAGGTTCTGGAACGCCGACAGGCGCGAGAAGCTGAGCCGGTTGGTAAAGTCGATGCCGAGCGCCCCGGCATCCAGCAGGTCAAAGCCCGGCCGCGCCGTCGGCCCGACGTTCAGCGCGGTCGCGCGAACCCCGGCGGTGTCGGCCGCATGCCCGGCCGTGGAAAGCAGCAACGATACAAACCCAGCAGCAATGGCCCGAGTTGACATGACATCGCGGGAAAACCGGCAAGAGGCTGCAACCGATTCGCCTGCGGCGTCGAGCGTCTTTCCCGAGAGGTTGATCCCCGGATCCCCGCGTCATCCG
>CAIYFP010000194.1 GCA_903925515.1 uncultured Verrucomicrobiota bacterium | reverse complement strand
GGTTGCCGGCGCCCTTGCCGGGGGCGCATCCTACGGCGCGTCCGACCGCGTTGACGCCAAGGCTCGTGGAGGAACGGGACAAGGAGCAGGCCGTGATCGCGCTGGGCTTCCCGGGCACGACCTTCGACCACCCGGACCGCTGGCCGCTGGAGTTGTTGCAGGAGGCGTGCAGCGACATGGGCTCGCGCTTGTTCATGCGCATCCGCGACGAGCTGGGGCTCGCGTACTACGTCGGCGCGAGTCACTTCCTCGGGCGCACGCCCGGCTACTTCGCGTTTTATTGCGGGACCGCGCCGGGCGAGGTGGACCGGGTGGAGGCCGAGCTGAGGGACCAGGCCCGGCAACTCGCCGAGGGCGGCTTGACGGACGAGGAGCTGGCCCGCGCCAAGGCCAAGGTGGTGGGCCAGCGCAAGATCGGCAGGCAAGACCTCGGGCAGGTCGCCATGCAGGCCGCGCTCGACGAGCTGTACGGCCTTGGACATGACCACGGCGACCACGAGGCGGAACGGTACGAGGCGGTGACCGCGGAACAGGTCCGGGACGCCGCCAGACGTTGCCTTGTCGCGGACAGGGCGGTCGTGTCCGTCATCCGCGGGCGCCCCGCGCGGGGCTAGGGCACGGGTGCATGGGGACTTCCATGGACAACCGTGACGCCGGGTCGGCAGGCGAGGCGGGCCCCGGGCCGGGTTGGGCGCCACCGTTCGCGCTGGTCTTGCTCGCGGGCTGGGTCGCGGGCGGGTGCGATGCACGCGAGCAAGGCAAGACGCATGGCGCACCCGTCACGAACGCAACACCGGTGGTGGCAGCGCCGGCCGCCGGGTCGTCCGTCACGAACGTCGTGCCGCCGGAAGGCATGGTCTGGATCCCGGGCGGGACGTTCACCATGGGTGGGCCGGAGGTGGACATGGCGGCGCGGGAACGCGCGGCGACGCGCCCGGGCGAGCCGGTTTGCTCGGGATTGCTGGCAGGATTCCCGGACGCGCAGCCGAGCCATCGCGTGACGGTGGAGGGCTTCTGGATGGATGCGACGGAGGTCACGAACGAGCAGTTCGAGGGGTTTGTCCGCGCGACGGGATACCGGACGCTGGCGGAGCGGACGCCGACGGCGGAGCAGTATCCGGGAGCGGATCCATCGATGTTGGTGCCGGGCTCGGTGGTGTTCACGCCGCCTGGCGAGCCGGTGGGCTTGGAGAATGCGCTGGCATGGTGGAGCTACAGGCCCGGGGCGTGCTGGAGGCATCCCGAGGGCCCCGGAAGCGACCTTCGGGGAAAGGAACGCTTCCCGGTCGTCCATGTGTGCTTCGAGGACGCGCTCGCCTTCTGCCGTTGGGCCGGCAAACGGCTGCCCACCGAGGCGGAATGGGAATGGGCCGCGCGCGGTGGGCTGGACAAGGCGACCTACCCGTGGGGCAACGAGATGCGCCCGGAAGGGCGTTGGATGGGGAACTTCTTCCAGGGCGACTTCCCATGGCGCGACACCGGGGAGGATGGCTTTGCCGGGATTGCACCGACGGGCCGGTACCCGGCCAATGGCTTCGGTCTGCACGACATGGCCGGGAACGTCTGGGAATGGTGCGCGGACTGGTACCGGCCGGACACGTACGGCCAACGTTCACCCGGCGCACCGGCAACGGCCCCGAGGGGACCCTCGGACAGCCTCGACCCGGACGAGCCGGGCATCCCGAAACGGGTCCAGCGCGGCGGCTCGTACCTGTGCTCGGACCAGTACTGCGCTCGGTTCCGGGTCGGCACCCGGGGCAAGGGAGCGACAGACACGGGATCGACCCACGTGGGGTTTCGATGCGTGAAGGATGGCAAGGGCGAGGGCGGGCCCCGGGCAAGGTGATGTCCCGCAGGCCTGTCGTGGGCCACGATGGGACCCCAATCCTCCATCGCTCCCGTCTCCGTCGGGAACCTCCCGACGAGGCTTCGGCCGGCCGGAATCCTCGACGTGTTGCCGGCCAAAAGGGATGGCGTCGGTTCCGGACGTTCGCGCGCGCGGATGATGCCCGCGCCGGGCTGGAGGCGTCGGCGCGGGAGAAGGCAGGTTTTCGACGAGGGTCGGTCGGCGGGGGGGCCGAAGAATCCGCGGCCCATCGCATGCAGCCTACGCGACCCAGCACGACCGACGCGGCGCCCGCGTTTTTGGGCTTTCCCCCTTCCTGCTTCGGCCGTAGTTACCTCCGAGCCATGCGCGCCGCCGCCATGAAGCCATCGCACGCCACGTGAAGCCGACAGACCTTCGCGGCATCCTCCGCTACATCCCGCGGTTCCGGGAGAAGACCTTCGTGGTTGCCATCGACGGTGCCATCGTCACCCACGACAACTTTCCCAACCTCCTCCTCGACGTCGCCGTCCTGCGCTCGCTCAACATCCGGATCGTGCTCGTCCATGGCGCGGCCAGCCAGGTCGCGGCGCTCGCCGCGGAGCGTGACATCACCCCCTCCAACCTCGACGGCACCGGCATCACCGACGCCGCGACGCTTCAGGTCTCCCTCACCGCTTCCAACCGCCTCACCCACGAGATCCTCGAGGGCCTCTCCGCCAACGACCTCCGCGCCGTCTCGACCAACGCCGTCATCGCCCATCCCCTCGGCATCGTCGGGGGCATCGACCACCAGTTCACCGGCAAGGTCGAGCGCATCGACACCGAGATGCTCCAGGGCCTCCTTGCCCAAGGGATCATCCCCGTCATACCGCCCCTCGGCTTCGATGGCGACGGCAAGACCTACCGGGTCAACTCCGACGCCGTTGCCGTCGCGCTGGCAGCCCAACTGAAGGCCGTGAAGCTGCTCTACCTCACGACGGCGGACGGCCTGCAACACCAAGGCCGCCTCCTCCGCCAAGTCCTCGTCTCCGAGCTGAAGGCCCTCCTCGGCAACCCCTCCGAACTCCGCCCCGAGCTCGTTTCCAAGGCGCGCCACGCCGTCGCCGCCTGCGAGGCCGGCGTCCCGCGCGTCCATGTCATCAACGGCACCGTCGATGAGTCCCTCCTCTCCGAGGTCTTTTCCAACGAGGGCATCGGCACCTTGGTCTATGCCAACGAGTACACGCAGGTCCGCCGCGCCCAGAAGAAGGACATCCGCACGCTCCTCAGCCTGACCAAGGCCTCCATGGCCGCCTCCGAGCTCATGCGCCGCACGCGAGCCGCCATCGAGCGCCAGGTCGGCGACTACTACCTCTTCGAGATCGACAAGAACCCGGTTGGGTGCATTGCGCTCCACGTGCACCCCGACACCCACCAAGGCGAGCTCGCATTCCTCTTCGTCAGCCCCTCGCACGAGAACCAAGGCATCGGTGGCAAGCTCGTGCAGTTCGTCGAGGCCCGCGCCCGCGAGCTCGGCATGGCCGAGGTCTTCACCCTGTCCACCACCGCATTCACCTGGTTCCAGAACAAGGCCGGGTTCTCCGAGTCCACCCCCGACATCCTCCCTCCCGCCCGCCGCGATCGCTACGAGGCCTCGGGACGCAACTCCAAGATCCTCGTCAAGCGCCTCAGGCCCCCCGCCTCGTGTCGTGCCTCGTCGATCGCCGGTGCTGGGTTGCCCCATGAAGGCCCTTGATGGAGCAACGCGAGGGGCCGCCGGTCGTTTCGCGTCCCATGTCGTGGCGCGCTCCTCCCAGACCACGGCGGGCCTGATCGTCACGCGCGCCTCGTTGGAAACGAGCATCCCTCGCGGCGAAACACCAGCCACGGGCGAGACACGACACCCGCACCGCCTTTCCGCCGCCCCTTTCCCATCCATGCCGCGTTCACGCGCCGCCCGCCCGCCCCCCTGAACGCCCGCGCCCGCAGCAGGTCCAATCCCGCGCAATCACGTCGGTAACCAGCCACCTCCGCGAACGTAGGGCTCGGGTGGTCGCCATGCCTCCGCCTGCATCGAATGCAGGGCCCGGATGCCCGTGGTCGGCCAAAAGGAAGACAATGAAAGCAAAACACACTCCATCCCGCCGTCCCTGCAAGGACGCCTCCACCCCAACCGAAACCCAGTCCGCATGCCCCGCGCCCGAGCCCCGCCAAGGCAGGAAGCCCCCCGGCGGCGGCACCCAACGTGCGCGACGCCGCGCGCTCCGCCCCGCACGCTCACAAAGCAAGCCCCAGCCCCCCCTCGTCCCGCACGACGTGGAGGTCCAACGCGACCCCGGCACAAAGCCGTTCGCCCCGGAAAACGGCGCGGCCCGCGCGACATGGGACGAGAATTCCTCCTACAAGCTCTACATCCGGGAGGCCATCGAGACCCCCCTCCTGACCCCCGCCGAGGAAATCGCGCTTGCCGCCCGCATCCATGCCGGAGACGAGGCGGCCCGCGAGCACATGATCAAGGCCAACCTCCGCCTCGTCGTGAAGATCGCCCGGGAGTACGAGGACTACGGCCTTCCCCTCCTCGACCTCGTCAACGAGGGCAACATCGGCCTCATGCGCGCCGTCGAGCGTTTTGACCCCGCCAAGGGCGCCAAGCTCAGCACCTATGCCGCATGGTGGATCAAGCAGGCCATCAAGCGCGCCCTCTCCACCCAGTCCAAGGCCATCCGGCTCCCCATCCACGTCGTCCAGGAACTCGCCCGCATGCGCAAGGCCGAGGCCCGGCTCGAGGCCGAGCTCGGGCACCCGCCCTCCGAGGCCGAACTCGCCGCCTACATGCTCGTCGAGGTCGAGGACATCCAACGCTGGCGCGAGGCCGCCGCCATCGGCGCCACCTCCTTGGAAACCCCGCTCGGCAACGACCCGGACTCCAACCGCGTCGCCGACATCATCCCGGACGAGAACGCCACCATGCCCTATGAGGCCGTCGATGCCGACACCGGCGCCACGCTCGTCCGCTCGCTCGTGTCCACGCTCAGGCCCCGCGAGCAACGCATCCTCAGCCAGCGCTTCGCCCTCGATGGCGGCGACCCGCGCACCCTCGAGGAAATTGGGGCCGAGTTCGGCCTCACGCGGGAACGCATCCGCCAGATCGAGGCCGCCGCGCTCAAGAAGCTTCGCGACCGCCTCCGCGGACGGGAGTCGTTCCAGTTCGCCGCCTGAAACGCGCCCCGCCCCGCAAGGCCGCGTCCCCATTCCCGGGGACGCGGCCTCTTCATGGATACATCCTCCCTCCCTCCAGCCCAAAGGCGTCCTCAAGGTGCCGCACCTCCGCCGCCTTCCCGTCCCGCAGCAACACCTCCACGATGTCGAAGCGAATCCGCACCCGCGGCGTCCCCGCCGCCCGCAGGTAATGCAAGGCCGCCGCGCATACCCGGCGCCTCTTGGCCCGGTCCACCGCGTCGGCCGGACGTCCCCAGCCCCCTTCCGTCCGCGCCTTCACCTCCACGAACGCCACGCACAACCCGTTCGTCGCCACGATGTCCAGCTCCCCCCGCCCGTCCGTGTAGTTCCTCGCCAGCACCTTCCACCCCGAGTCCCGGAGATGCCGCGCCGCCGCGTCCTCGCCCACGCGTCCCCGCCGCAGGTTCTCCGGCCGCGGCCGTTCCCCCGGCCCGAGCCATCGTCTCAGCCAACCCATCATGGCCCGAACCATTCCAGTTGCCTCTCCCTGACCGGCCCGAATGAACGACGATGCAGCTCGCACGGCCCGAGCCTTGCGAGCGCCTCCACATGCCCCGCCGTGGGATAGCCCTTGTGCCGCGCAAATCCATACCCCGGATGCCTTCGGTCAGCCTCCTCCATGAACCGGTCGCGCGTCACCTTCGCCAGCACGCTGGCCGCCGCAATCGAGTAACTCCGGCCGTCCCCGCCCACCAGCGGCGTCTGGGGCCACTTCATCGACGCAACCCGCAACCCATCCACCAGCACGTGCCCCGGCGGGGGGGCGAGCCGCGCCAAGGCCTCGTTCATCGCCCAGTGCGTCGCCGCGAGGATGTTGACCTCGTCGATCTTCCCGGGCCCCGCCTCCGCGATCGCAAACCGAACCCGGTCATCGCCCGTCAACATCCCGAAGAACCCCTCGCGTTGCCGCGCCGTCAATCTCTTCGAGTCGTCCAGCCCGGCGTAGGCCTCCGGCATGCCCTCGACGCCCCACGCCGGGGGCAACATGACCGCCGCCGCCACCACCGGACCCGCCAACGGCCCCCTTCCCGCCTCGTCCACGCCCGCCACCCACCCATGGCCCGCGCCCCAAAGACTCCGCTCCCAGTGGAGGCGGTCGCCCCCATCCTCCGGCCTTGCCCCCTTCCTTTTCATGCCCGCCATCCCGGCCTCACGACCCTGCCAGCCTGCCCGGCGGCGGCGCCTTGATGAACGCCGCCTCCCGCAGGTACACCGCCTCCAACGTCTCCGGCCGCACCTCGGCCAACCCCGGCCCCATCGCCGCCGCCAACGCCGCCGTCGGGTACATCACCACGGCCCCGTCCAGCCCCGCGTCGGGCGTCACCACCCGGCGCCCGCCGGCCATCTCCGCCATCAACTCCTCCCGGGCCACCAGCCTCGTCGGACCCGCCAACCGTCCCCCGCGCATCTCGCCCCGGGCCCATTCGCCCCGCTGCGCGTCCGATGCCAGCAGGCAATCCCCGCCCAGCGCCTCGTGTGCCAGCCGTGCCAGCAGCTCCATGCTGCCCACGGATGCCACGGGCGTGCCCATGGCAAGGCTCCAGCCCTGGAACGTGGCGATGGCCCGCCGGATTCCCGTGTAGCTCCCGGGCCCGACCCCCACCACCAACCGTCCCATGTCCCCCGGCGCCAGCCCCGCCTTCCCCAACGCCTCCGCGATCAGCGACGGCGCCGACGTCGCCTTCCCGCCCAGCACGAACGCCTCGGCGAGCACCAGCCCGTCCCTCGCGACCGCCGCCGAGCGCCTCGCGCTCGAGAACTCAAGTGCAAGGCACGCCATCATCGATCACCTCCCGCGTCCCCTCGTCGATCCACCCAAACCGCAGCCGCCGCATGCCCGGCAACGGCTCGTCCCAGCGCTCGATCCATTCCACCACCGTGATTCCCTCCGGGTGCACCAGGTGCTCCTCCAGCCCCGCCGCACGCGCGTCCGCCGCGCCGTGCAGCCGGTACAGGTCAAGGTGATGCACCACGCATCGTCCTTCCCGGTACTCGTTCAGCAGGCCGAACGTGGGCGAATGAACCCGCGCCGGCGACCCCACCCCTCGAACCAGCCCGCGCACGAAGGCCGTCTTGCCCGCTCCAAGGTCCCCGCTCAACCCGAGCACGGTCCCCGGCGCCAGCGTGGCCCCCAGCGCGGCCCCCAGCGCCTCCGTCTCCGCCGCCGACCGTGTCACGTGCCGCCTCATCCTAGGTGCTCGTATCCCCCGCGGGGCATCGGCCGGAGCCCGCGGGCGTCCCGGAGCCACGCCCCGGGCCCCTCCGTGACCTTCCCGATGCACCGGATCGGCGTCCCGGGAAACTCGGCGCGCCATCCGTCCATCACCCGCACCGCGTCCGCCGGCGCGACGGCAAACAACAGCTCGAAGTCCTCCCCGTCCGTCAGCGCCGCGAGGATCGCCGGCGTGGCTCGACCTCCCTCGCGCGCCCTTGCGCGGGCCGCCGCCCGCACCGGCAACGCGCTCGCCAAGACTTCCGCCCCCAGCCCGCCCGAGGCTTCCAGCACGTGCCGGAGGTCCCCCGCAAGGCCATCGCTCACGTCGATCATCGCATGGACGTCATGATGCGCCGCCAGCCATGCGGCCTCCCGCAGCCGCGGCTCGAACTCAAGGTGATGCCCCGCAATCGACCCGCCCAGCTCGCCGCTCACCATCAACGCGTCCCCGGCGCGCGCGCCCGAGCGCAGCACCGCCTTCCCCCGCCGCACGCGGCCCATCAACGCCACCGACAACCAGGCATGCCCGGGGTTGCTCACCGTCTCGCCCCCCACCACCGCCACCTGCCATTGCGCAGCCGTCCGGCACAGGCCCCGGTACACCCCCTCCGCCCATGCCGCCTCCCGCCCCGGCGGCAACGCGAGCGTCACCACCGCCGCCACCGGCATGCCCCCCATCGCCGCCACGTCGCTCAACGCCCGCGCAATCGCCTTGTGTCCCACCTTCTCCGGGGGCGCGTCCGCCACGAAATGAATCCCCTCCACCACCGCGTCCGTCTTGAACAGGGCCTGCCACCCCGGCTCCCCGAGGTCGAGCACCGCGCAGTCGTCGCCCGCCCCGGCCACGACGAAGTCGTTGCGGGGAAGCATCGGGACAAGGCGTGCGACCAGGTCGAACTCGCGCATCGGCCCCAGCATGGCCCGCAACGCCCCGCCCTTGCCAGCACGCAAGGGCGCACGCCGGACCCCAATCCCCGCGTGGGCAGGCCTGGATCTCCCGATCCCCCCGCCGGCAAGTTGCCTCAGGCTGCGTGCCAACACGCCGTCGTGGCGGATGGGCATCCCCGTGACTGCATTCTTCGCGTCTCCATGTCTTCGCGTGAGGAAATCCCGGCTGCATGCATCACGGGTCCGGCGCATGGGAAGGCGTGGTTTTTGAATCACACGAAGACCAGAGCCGATGATTTCATCGGTTGATTGGGCCAGTGAACCCTCGAAAGTGGCTTCGCCCCTTCGGCGCGCAGCGTGACTGCTTGCGGTATGGTGCCTTCGAGCCCG
>CAIYFP010000193.1 GCA_903925515.1 uncultured Verrucomicrobiota bacterium | reverse complement strand
GGGGGTTCGGCGGGTGTCTCCGTGGCTGGCTTCTTGATGGCGAGTGCAGAGCTCGAGGTGGAGCGGTCCACGGTGGCGGGCGTGGACGATCCCGACGAGGCGGGCACCCGCGTGATGCGCGGCGACTTGATGACGGTTCGACTGCGGAACAGCCTGGTGTTCGTCGGGGAGGGCGGTGCGTTGGATGCAGCTACGGGGACGGTCACGCTGCCGATGTCCGGGTCGAGCGGAGCCACAGGTTTTCTTGTGTCCGGGGGATCCTTGAACCTCAGCATCTTCACGGCTTCGGAGGGGTCGGCCAACGGTGCGAATTACGGGGCCCAAACGCCGCGCAAATACCTTGCCGTGGAAGGCAGCCTTGGTCCTGCGACCATGGTGGGATTGGATGCGAGCGTATTGAAGCTGGAGGTGTCCAATTTGGAATTCCGATATCACCGAACCCCCGTTGCGAATGGAGCCTTCCTGGATTGGCGTCATGGTTCCCTTGCGGCCGCTGGGATATCGATCGGATCCACGGAACCTTCGTTGAGGGTCGGCGGCACGGCGACCTTGGAAGTCGCGGGCACCGTGCGTGTCACCGGGGATTTGTCCTTCACCCTTGAGACGGACACGGCTAGCCAGCGAAAGCTCATCAAGGTGGGCTTGGCCAACGGAAAGGGCAGCGCCGGCGCAGATGAGTTCGTGATCACTGGAGGGACCCTTGGAATGGTCCTGTTCAGCCAGTCGCAGACCGGGGCTGCGCTGGGTTACGCGCTCGACGGCAGGATGACAGGATATTCAGGCCTTGATGGAGTATCCGCCGAGGCCACGGTTCGGGTCCGAAAGAACACGACCAACTTCGTGGTGAACGAGGTGGTCAGTGTGGGCACGGAGAGCGTGCCGGTTGCGTTTGGCGTCGGGGAATCCGGCGGGGTGTCCTTGGCCGATAGCCTCATCAGGATTGGTGACATCACCATCCGGGGTGGATACGAGTCGAGGCCCAATGGACCCAACGGGGAGACCGTCAAGGTGGTGACCGGTGCGAGCCTTGAGTTCGGGGATCCGGTGGTACTCACGCTGACGGCGGACTCCATCACTTACAAGGCATTCACGAGCAGCGTATCCTTGGCGGGAACGACCTATTCGGGCGGTGCACAGCAAGTCTTGGTCGTTGGGGGCGAAATCCGGTTGGGCTCGGTGGTGAGGTTGGCGGGCAACTTCAACATCATTCGCCCGACCGGGGCAGGCTCCACCCAGCCCACAAAGGTTGCATTCGCCAACCTGACCCTGTCCGTGGCCATGGACGGACGGACCTTGATCTCGGTTTCGGGCAACGGCTCGTTTGAGTTTGGGGGTTCGCAGGGCTTCCGGATGACAAGCTTCGGGATCACCGACTTCGGGTTGCTACCAGACACGGACACGGGTGTGTTGACGACGGAGGGCGGGACGGCTGGTGAAGGCGGAGACAGGGACGCCGGTTTGTCAGGGGACACGGACCCGGCGACGGGCGAGCTCGTGCCCGCCCCGAACAAGTCCCCGAGCATCTACAAGCTGGGCCC
>CAIYFP010000192.1 GCA_903925515.1 uncultured Verrucomicrobiota bacterium | reverse complement strand
GGTGGCATGGGCGGTGGCATGGGCGGCGGCATGGGCGGCGGCATGATGGGTGGCATGGGCGGTGGGATGGGCGGCGGCATGGGCGGTGGCATTGGCTTCGGCCCCGGCATCGGCGGCGTCACCCGATTCCAGCAAACCGTCAGCTTCCAGGACATCGTCCGTCAGTTCTTCATCGCCTGCGGCGTCCAATTCCCCATGTCCCCCCTCATGATGATGGGTGGCATGGGTGGCATGATGGGCGGCGGCATGATGGGTGGTGGGATGATGGGCGGCATGGGCGGGATGGGTGGCATGGGCGGCATGGGCGGCATGGGCGGCATGGGCGGTCAGCTCGGCGCCAATGGCCAGCCCCTGCAAACGCAGGATTCCAAGGCCCTGTTCTTCAATGATCGCACCGGCATCCTTTTCGTCCGGGCGACTCTCACGGACTTGGACATCATCGACCAAGCCATCCAAGTCCTGAACGTCGCGCCGCCCCAGGTCCAGATTGAGGCCAAGTTCTCCGAGATCACCCAGACCGACGGCAAGGCCATCGGTTTTGATTGGTTCCTCGGCAACTTCATGATGCGCAACGGCGGCCTCGGACTCTCCGGGGGAACGGCGCCCTCCTTCAATGGGGGTCGTTCCTCTGCTGGCAACACCGAGGGGACCTTCCCCGGATCCGACATCGCCGGTACCTCCATCCCGGTCGCGGCCAGTGATGGCAAGATCACCACCGGCGTTCGCAACATCGATGGCAACCAGTCTGCCATCCCCACGCTTGCCACCTTCAGCGGCATCCTGACCGATCCTCAGTTCCGCTTGGTCATCCGCGCCATGGAACAACGTGACGGCGTGGACCTGCTCTCCGCGCCGAAGGTCACCACGCTTTCCGGGCGTCAAGCCCAAATCAAGGTTTCCGACGTGCGCAGGGTCGTGCTCGGGCTCGGCAGCAACGGCGGTGGCAACGGCGGCGGCGGCGGAGCGGGCGGCGCCGGTGGGATTGTGCAACCGGGCGGCGGCGGTGGGTTCAACCCCATCGTCCAACCCACCGTGGGCTTCGATTACTTCACCCAGCCGTTGCCCTTCGGCCCCACCCTCGACGTCATCCCCTACGTGGATGCCGACGACGTCTCGATCCAGATGTCCATCATCCCGGCGTATGCCGAGTTCATCGGGTATGATGACCCGGGCGACTTCGTGCCGGTGCAGACGGGCGCCAACGTGGCCCCGGTCCGCGCCCGGTTGCCCTTGCCTCGATTCCGCATCCGCCAAGTCACCACCTCCACCATCGTGTGGGATGGCCAGACGGTCGTGCTGGGTGGCTTGATTGCCGAGGACGTGAAGAAGACCCGCGACAAGATCCCGGTGTTGGGTGACTTCCCGGTGCTGGGCCGGTTCTTCCGGAGCGAGGCGGCCAACAACGCCAAGAAGAACCTCGTGATCTTCGTGACCCCCACGATCATCGACCCTGCGGGCAAGCGCGTTCACACGGCCGACAACTTCCCGGTGGACCCCAATTCCATCCCCGCCCAATCCGCCGCCAAGTAACCGGCATGGCCCGGAATTCGCTAACAGGCAACTCCTCCAGGAAAAGCGCCTATGCCTCATCCGCAAACACGCAACGCGAAGACGGCCCCGGGGCTTTCCCCGAGGGCATGGCGGCACCTTGCCGCACTGCTCGCCTTGGCTGGCACGGGCGTCGTCCATGCCGAGGTCTCCCGGCAAGGCACCGAGTTTGTCCTCGGCCGCATGGCCGGCGACCAGCTTCGGCCTTCCATGGCCATTCATGCCTCCGGCGGCGTCATGGCATGGGATGACAATGCCACCGACGGCGACGGCCAAGGCATCTCCGCGAGGTTGCTCACCGCCACCGGCTCAGTCCGGGGCGAGCGCTTCCGCATCAATGAGATTACCGCGGGCGAGCAGCAAAACGTCCATGTGACCCCGCTCTCCGACGGCTCAAGCCTGTTCGTTTGGCAAAGCGGCAAGGCCGGGTTCCAGAAGATTAGCTATCGCATCCTTGCACCCAACGGAACGTTCCGCGGCGGCGAGCAACAGGTCGCGGCACCGGGTTCCGCCGACAACCGCAACCCGGTTGCATGTGCCCTGCCCGGCGGCGATGCCGTCATGGCATGGACGTCGCAGGGAATGGACGGGGACATGGCCGGGGTTGCCCTCCAGCTCATCGACCGAAACGGGGCGGCCATGGGCGGGATCATCCAAGCCAACGAATACACGTTGGGCAACCAACGTTCGCCCGCCGTCGCCGCCATCCAAGGCGGCTTCGCCGTCGCGTGGGTCTCCGAGTTGCAAACCGGTGCCGAGCGCTCGGACATCTACCTGCGCCGCTACGACCTCGCCGGCAAGCCCGTGGGTTCCGTGGTCCGTGCCAACATGGGCGTCGAGCCCGCCAGCATGCCCGCCATGGCCTCCGTGGGCAGCGAGATTTGGGTTGCATGGTCCCGCATCCAGGATCCCGAGGCGCCCCTTGCCGTTCTCACCGTCAAGGATCGGTCACGTTGGGCCACCTTCTTCCGCCGGTTTGACTCGCAGGGGAATCCCATCGCCAGCGAGACCCGCCTTTCAGACCAGACCAAGGGCGACCAAACCAATGTCCGATTCGCCGTGGGCACCTCGGACGTGATGGCCGTGTGGTCCTCGACCCAAATGGACGGGTCCGGTCCCGGCGTGGGCGCCCGGGTCCTGTCCAAGGCCGGCCTGCCGCAGGGTTCTTCCTTCGTGGTCAACAGCGTCACCGCCGACGAACAGCTTCACCCCACGGTGGCCGCCACCCCGGACGGAACCTTTGTTTCCGCATGGACGGATTGGCGCGGGATTGACGACGGCATGGAAATCGCGGTGCAGCGGTTCTCGCAGGTTGCGGCCCCGCTCGCTGCCTTGCCAGCACCGGTCGTCTCGGGCCTGTCCTCATGGCAGATCAAGGCCACATGGGCCCCCGTGCAGGGATTCGAGATCGCACGGTACGAGGTCGCCTTCAACGAATCCCAGGTCTTCCAGACCGCGCAGTCCTTCTGGGAGTCCCCGGACGTCCTTCCCTCCACCCTCCACAAGGTGCAGGTCGCCTATGTGCTCCCGGATGGCCGGCGCTCGGAATGGTCACCGGTGGCCGAAGGCAAGTCATGGGGCAAGGATGCCAACAACGACGGTCTTCCAGACGATTGGCAGGGCTCGTTCTTTGGAACCCAAGCCGCCACATGGCCGAAGGGATCGGTTGATTCGGACGGGGACGGCGTGAGCAACCAAAACGAATTCCTTGGGGGCACCCATCCCATGGACCCGAAGGACAACCTCGCCGTGGCCATCCAATCCACGGAGCAGGGCACCTTGCTTTCATGGAAGGCCAAGGTGGGTGGCATCTACCAGGTCCAATCGTCCCAGGACCTCGTCCGATGGACCGACGTGGGCGGCCAACGCTTCGCGGCTGCGGCGGAGGATTCGCTCGTGGCACCCGGCCTTTCGTCCAACAGCTACTTCCGCGTCAACCGCATCCGCTGAACCATGAAATCCCTTTCCAAAATCATCTCGGCGGTCGCGGCGGCGGCCTTGCTGCCCTCCGTCTCCCATGCCTTCACCTTGGTGGGTCCGACGGCCCCGTGGATGACCGCCGACCTTGGCTATCTCCAGCCGGGCGACATCGGGGGACCCGTGACGCCGGGCGAACAATACCGCGTCAACCAGCCGGTCTTGGTCTATGGGTTTGACCAAACGTTCACGGAGTTTTTTGGGCAGCCCGGAATCGATGCCGTGGAGCAGGCGATCCAGGTCCTGAACGACCTGCCGCCTGCATCCGAAGTCAACCTCGCGGACTACCCCATCACCACCCAGCGGGTCAACCACACGGCCCGGCGCCTTCGGCTTTGGGATCTCAAGTCCACCGTGTTGGGTGAATTGATTTCCCAGATGGGCCTTGGCTGCCCCGAGCGCTACACGTGGACCTTGCGAAAGGTCAACCGGCCCAACGACGTCGTGCGCAACTTCCTCACGATCAAGCGCAATTACGACCCCTTCACGTTGTTGCCCAGTTCCTTCGTCAACGAGACGCTCTACACCTATCGCATCGGCCTCATCGGCCTCGACGAGTGGGATGCCACGGAAATCTCCCTGGACCCCAACGAGCCCAACATGTCCGTCGCGGGATACGGTGGTGGCAATGGCCTCGTGGATGACCGCATCAACCGCATCGCCGCCGCGCGGGGCGTCTTTTTCACCGGCCTCACCCGGGATGACGTGGGCGGCCTTAGATACCTCTATCACCCGGGCACCGTCGCCGTGGAAACCCTGCCCACGGGTGCAACGGCCAAGAGCATTACCCCGGTCGATGTCATATCCAATGGCGGGGGCGGCAACGGTTGGGTTCCAAGCTATGGCGTGGGGTTTGGGGGAGGAACCAATGCGGTTGTGGGCACGGTGGTGAACCAAGCCGTGCGTCGAGGCGTGGACAAGGTTCGCTTCGTTCGCGGCGACGTGGGCAATCCCCTGTTGGCCAGCTTCAGGCGACCGGTCGTGGTTCGCTACACGGACAGCTATTCCACCAACGGCGTCCTCGGAAACTTCCGGAACCAAACCGTCGAGCGGCAACTTGCGACTCCCGACATCATCTTTTCGGCCGGGGACCTCGGCACCGCCGACCCGGGTGCCGCCGTCCCCATTGCCATCCGCCGGACCGTGGGCCAAACGTTTGTCAACAATAGCCAAATCAACTCGATGAACAACGCGACCACCGGATCGGAGGTCGCGCCCCTCGGGCCCGGGACAATCGATACCGGAGGCCTTCCCATCGTCATCAACATCGCCCGACTCGGCATGCAGGAGCTCAACAGCAACGCCACGGACAACCTGACGGAGGAGCAGGGCTGGACGTCCTTCATGTGGGGATCGTTCGATGGCAGCACCAACGCGCCCATCGTTTACCCCGTGGGACGTGCCAATCTTCGCCTGATCGAGTCGATCGTCCGCAACGGTCGGAACTAAGTTGCCCATCATGAACCGATTTCTTGCATCCCTCGCTGTCGCACTCCCGGTTGCGTCCTTGATGGCGCAAACCTCGCCGTTGTACCTCAACGTCGGGACGGTGGGCGACGAAGTCCAAATCGACGCCACGGTCTTCGACAACCGGGGCTTCATGACGTTGACGCCCGTCGTGGCCCCCTACGACACGCAGTCCACGGATTACTATTACAATTCCGGCCTGATCCTTGCCGAGCCGGGCATGCGGTTCCAGTACATCGACGCCAGCGGCGTCCGTCGCCCGGCGCTGGTGTTCTCCAACGCCCCCAGCGGCCGCATCGAGGCCGTCGATGGCTTGGTCAGCGCCCGCAACGCCTACCAGAACTTCATCAACCAGGTCCCAAGGGGCCTCCAGACCGCTGACGAGATCGATGCCATCCTGAATTCCGTCTCCAGCCTCTATCGCTCCGCGCCAGACAGCTATCTCAACATCTACGCCGACACGATCATCAACCGGGGCGCGCTGTTTGGCTCAGCCGGCGGCCAGGTGGCCCTCGTGGGCAGGAAGGTGGACCTCGCCCGCTCCATCGTGGGCGTGAACCCTTCCCCGGACCAAACCCCGGATGACCCCGGCATTGATGGCGGCTTCGACCCCATCCCGGGTACCACCGAGGTCCATTGGGGATATGGCTCCGGCGGATTTGGCTACCGGACGCTCCTTGCCATGACGACCAACCGCGTCGTCGTTGCCGGGGTCACCAATGCCGTCACCAATGTCACTTCCATTGCCCGATACCCGGTTGGCAATGAATCCATCGCGTTGAACCCCGACGGCACAGGCGGTCGTCCGTTTGTGTTCCAGTGGGCTCCCGGGACCAGCCAGCTCAACCGCGACATCATCCCATTTGTCTGGAGCACGGCGGCCCCCGATGCGGCATCCGCGAGCGCGACGAATCCCGCAACCAACCAGTCCATCACGATCGTCATGGTACGTCGGGCCTCCACCAACCTCCTCGTGGACGCGGCGTTGGCCCCGGTACCCGGCGCGCAATATCCCTATCCCCTCGTCACCCTTCGCATCACGGGCGTCTCCACGAACAACATCACCGGCAAGGACGACGCCGTGAGCCTGATCTTTGGCAACACGTTCGGGCCCGATCCCCAAGGCATCTACCTCACCAACCGGCTCACCGGCATTGCCTCCCGCCCGACCAACCTGACGATCTCCCGCACCACCACGCGGGCCGTATCCAGCCCGTTCACGCCGGCAAACACGGCCAGCTCGAATGCCTTTGCCGCCGCGCTCACGAACTTTTTCGGGTCCTTGCGCCCGGCGTTGCTGGGCGTCGCACCCACAGGCCAATTTGGCATGCGCCGCGACTTGCTCACCGCATGGACGGGGCCCGGCCTCACGAATCCCATTGCCTACACGAACCTATTCGCGACCAACGGCTACATGGCTTACCGCATGGACCTCTCGTTTGGATCCGGCAAGGTTCCCGTCAGCCCCTCGATTCCTGACATCTCCCCTACGAACAACGTGGGACGTCTCGTGATCGATGCGGATGAGCTCAACCTTGAGCGCACGCGCATCCGCGGCCAAGGCCCCGTTATCCTCCGCGCCCGCGACCTCGTATCGACGAAGTTCGCCTCGATCGATGCGCCCTACATTGATGCCAACCTCGCCACCAAGTCCGGAAACATGGACCTGAGCGGGGTGTTCCAATCCAAGGTGCAACGCATGTCGGGCACGGTGACGATTCTTTCCACGACGTTCACCAACGTCGCGCAGGTGGAGCTTCCTCCGCCCCCGCCCGCGAATCCGGGCGATCCTCCAGGCACGCCGACCACGGTGGATCTTGTGGCAACCTTCCATGTCATGTTGGTGGACGCCGACATCAACCCGGTGTTCCCGACGCCGGTGATCGACCTCGCGTTGAGCAGCACCAACATCACGATCGGCGACTCCCTGTCGGTGACCCGCATTGCATCATTGGACACCGAGAACCTCACCATTAATGGCCGCCTTGAGATCCGCGGAAACGAGGGAAGCGACCTTGCTAGCAAGACGCTGGACGCGCGCACCGCGCCCAAGTTGCTTACGTTCGTCAACAATGGCGTCGTCGTGGTTTCGAATAGCATCGTCCTCGGTGACAGCACGCCCAATGGCCTGAAGTCCATCGTGAACAACGGCCAGTTGCGCTCGGGCACGGTCCTGTTGAAGGCGGAGGACATCCATGTGGGCACCAATGGCGTGATCCGGGCCGAGGGCGGCACGCTCAGCCTCGACGCCAAGCGTCTCACGGTGCTTGCGAGGGCGAACATCGTGGATCCCGCGGTTGCGGTCCCGACCAACAGCGAGTTCGCCAGCGTGAACTTGCCGGGCAACATCAAGGCTCTTTACCAGCTCGTTGCCAAGGCCGACTCCCTCACCCTCGGGCAAGGTACGGTCTTGTCGGCCCCGTCCGTGGACATCGCGGCCCAGGACAAGCTTGAGGTGCTCACCAACGGCGCGGCCATCAATGCGGGTTATCGCATCGCCTTGAACGGTCTTCCGGCCTCCATCGAGGCCCGCAACCTCATCCTGAACCTCCAGGTCCCGGCCTACCAAGAGGCCGAGGTCGTTTGGCCCGGCCTCGACAACAACGCTTCCTCCTCCGCATTCGATGGCGCCTCCATTGCCTCGTTGACCATCGATGGCAGCGCATTTTCCGGGGTTCGCTTCAAGGGCAACGGGGGGCCCGGCGCCCTTTACGTCAAGAACCTCAACCTGACCACCAATGCGGTTGCCACGAATGCAACCGGCATCGTGCTGCTCACCGAGCTCGTCACCGACCCCGGTTACACGGTGTACTATGCCAACGTCAATCGCGGCACGAACGCCCTTGATGCCGCGAAGTTTGAGGCTGCCGCGGCACTGACGGGCGGCAAGTTCAAGCAGGTCCAGCTTCGAGGCGGATCGGAATGGGTCACCCTCGAGGGCATTTCACGCCCGGTTCACCAAAGCTTGCGGTTCAGTTCCACCATCGACTCGGACGGCGACGGCGTGGTGAACGCGTTTGATGCGGCGCCGTTCGACAAGTTCCAGCTTGAGAACGTCGCGGTGGTGGATGACGGCAGCACAGGCTTCCGCGTGACATGGGAGGCGGCACCCCTGCAGTCCTATACCGTGGAGTACACCACCACGCTCGACGGCTCATGGAGGACGTTGCAGCGGGTGAGCAACCCCTTGCCGGTCAACCAAACCCTGTGGGTCCGGGATCCCATACCCGACGGGGCCACCATGCGGGCCTACCGCGTCATGCTGGATCAATAACCACCAACGACCGCCTCCGGGCGGTCGTTTGGCTTGGGACCGGCCTGCGGCCGGAAACGCATGCAACGGATCGGCCTCACCGGTGGGATTGGATGCGGCAAGAGCACCGCCGCCGCATGGCTCGAATCCAGGGGAATCCCAGTGATCGACACCGACGACATTGCCCGGCGCTTGGTCGAGCCGGGCGAGCCCGCCTTGGACCGCATCCGGGCCCGGTTTGGCAACGGCATCCTAAGGCACGACGGCACGCTGGATCGTCCAAGGCTTGCGACGCTTGTGTTTGGGGACGCTAGCGCAAGGGCCGACCTCGAAGGCATCTTGCACCCGTTGATCCATGCTCGTTGGCTGGCTGATCTGGCGACGCTGGAAAAGCAAGGGCACGCGCGTGCGGTGGTCGTGGTTCCCTTGTTGTTTGAGAAGGGCTATCCAGGGTTGTTTGACCGGGTCATGGCCATCGTTTGTTCCCCGGGAACCCAACGGGAGCGCTTGATCGCTCGCGGTTGGACGGAACCACAGATTCGGGAGCGAAATGCCGCCCAATGGACCCTGGACGCCAAGGCGCATGCCGCCAGCAAGGTGATCTGGAGCGAGGGCAGGGTTGCTTCCACCCAGCGACAACTCGCTCGCGCCATGGGAATTCCGGAAGTCTAGGCATCGCCCCGGAGCGCTGCCGTCCCCGGCCGCCGCGGGGCGTCGGGAACGGCATGAAGCGTGCGCCCTGGGAGCGCGGCCGTCCCCGGCCGCCGCGGGGCGTCGGGAACGGCATGAGGCGTGCGCCCTGGGAGCGCGGCCGTCCCCGGCCGCCGCGGGGCGTCGGGAACGGCATGAAGCGTGCGCCCGAGGACGGGCGCGGTCCCAGGGCATGAAGCGTGCGC
>CAIYFP010000191.1 GCA_903925515.1 uncultured Verrucomicrobiota bacterium | reverse complement strand
GCAAGCCCGGCCGCCACCGACGAGATCGTGTGCTGCGCAAACAACACGTCCCACACCGGCCTCGCGCCGCCCTGCTCGCAAGCCACCCGGCGCACCTGCGCCGCCAAGGCCCACGGGTACAACAGGTACTTCAACGTCCGCAGCCGCGTGTACCGCCCCATCTCCCACCCCCAAAAATCATGGACCTGGATGCCCGCGTCCCCCGCAACCCATCCCGGCGTCTCAAACACGGGGCAGAACAGGTCCACCCCGTGCCTGCGCCGTCGCAGCTCCCGGACAAGGTACGGCGCCTCCGCCGACCCGCCCCCGCTCGGCGGATGGAAGGGCTCGTGCGTCAGGAATGCCACGCGCAACGCCATGCAGCCCCCGTCAGGGAAGCGCGCGCAGGAACCGTTCCACGACATCCGCGCCCCGCTCCAGCGAGGCCGTCGAGATCCATTCGTCCCGCGTGTGCGCCTGCGCGATGTCACCCGGCCCAAACACGACCGACGGGATCCCCCCCGCCGCAAGCGGCGCCGCATCGCAAAAATAGTGCACGCCCGTCGTCCGACGCCGTCGCGCCGCCCTCATCAACCGCCGGACCCACGGGTTCGCGGGGTCGGTCTCCAACGCGGGACACGGAGCCGTGCGAAGGGGATCCAAGGCGACGTCCAGCCCGCGGCCGCCCATCAACGCCCCGACCTCGCGTCGCACCACGTCCTCGTCCTCCCCCGGCAACGTGCGGCGGTCCACCGAGATGACGCAGGAGTCCGGGACGATGTTGGGCTGCGTGCCGCCGCGGATGGATCCCACGTTGACCGTGGCATGGCCGAGGAGCGGATGCGTCCGGCTTCGCAGCATGTCGCGGTATTCGGTCTCGAGCGCCTCCACCACGCGGGCCATCGCAAGGACGGCATTGGACCCGAGGTGGGGCGTGGCACCATGCGCCGCCCGGCCCGTCGTTCGCAGTTGCAGCCACACGTCCCCCTTGTGCGCCGTCACCACCTCGAGCCGCGTCGGCTCGCCCACGATCGCAAGGTCCGTTCGCCGCCCCTCCCGCCGCGCAACGGCCGCGTGCCTCCGCGAGCCCGCCTGCCCGTTCTCCTCGTCCACCATCCCCACGAACAAGACCTCCGTCGCCGCCGGGCGCGGGCCCGACTCGGCAACGCGACGCAACGCCTCAAGGAACGCCGCCACGCAGCCCTTGGTGTCGCACGCTCCACGGCCCGTGAGACGGCCGGAGGACACCCCGGGGCGCAGCAGCCGGTCGAGGCTCGGCTCGCCCACGGTGTCGAGGTGCGGAGCAAGCAACACGCGATGCCGCACGGCGCCCGCAGGATCAAGGCGGGCCAGCACGTTGGCGCGGCCGGGCAATACCGCCTCATGCGAAACATCAAGGCCCGCGCCCGACGCAAAGCCGGACACAAGCCCCGCGACGCCGGCCTCGCCCGCTCGCGGGTCGCCCGGCGCAAGGAAGGCCGGGTTCACGCTCGGGCACGCGACAAGGTCGCGCAGCAACCGCACCACCCTCGAATGGGACGCCATGCGCGCGCGACCCTATTGGGACCGGCCGGGGAGACCAAGGTTCGAGTGGCCGTGACACGATTGTGCGGAGCCAACGGTTGCCATGATGGAACGCGGTCGGGTAAAGCAAGGGCGCATGTCGGAAATTGCCAGCTACGTGATCCACGGGGCGTCCTTGGTGACGCCGGCCACGCTCGAGAAGGTCCTTCGCAACCTCCCCCTCTGGAAGATCGAGTTCGCCCAGATCAACGCCCCCAATTTCCCCCACCTCGTGGACCAGCTCGAGTTCCTCGCCGACTGCGTCGAGGACGTCGCCGAGGGCGCCTACAAGGACCTTCCCTACTCCGCACTCGCCGCCGCCGTCTTCGCCCTCACCTACGCCCACAAGAAGACGGACATCATCCCGGACCACGTCGGGCCCCTCGGCCATGCCGACGATTCCGGCGTCGCGCGTGCCGTCCTCATCCTCCACGGCAAGGCGCTCGCCGCCTACGCCGAGTCCTCCGGGGTGGACTTCGACCGCATCTCCAGCAAGCCCTGAGGCGCTGGCCCTAGGCAACGGTTGCCGCCGCGAGCGCGCGATGGCACCGTCCCCCCATGCGCGCGTGGGTCACCTTCCCGTTCCGGGGCACATCCCTTTCATGGGCGTTGGCCATCGCCCTTCCATGCCTTCCCGCCGCCGCCAAGGAATCCAGCAAGCCCGGCGAGAAGCCCGTGCCGTTGGGTCCGCGCTCCTACTTGCTCAAGCTCGACGCCAACAAGAACGGGCGCATCGACGGGCCGGAGGTGGACAAGCTCCGCGAGGCCTTCGCCGGCGCGATGCACGGGGAATTGGCCCGGTTCGACCTCAACAAGGACGGGCGTCTCGACGACATCGAGGTGGCAGGCATCCGCCTCCGGGGCGGGGCCAAGACGCCGGCGCGTTCCTCCGAGGCCAACCCGGCGCAGGCGCCGGTCAAGTAGCCGCAGCATCCCGGCCCCCGGTTTTCCTCCCCGGCCCTCCGGAGGCGCACCCCGGCAATCCTACCACCAGAACGAAGGGTCTCCCGTGGTCCGCACAACCATCTTGTTGAACGGCGCCCATTGCGTGTGCCCGTCGAGGTAAAGGAGGTTGCCGCCGATCGGCAGGCTGCCGTTCAAGTGCGCGGCTTGGTGCCCCTTCCATCCGCCATCCACCCGCACATAACGGTTCTTGGTGCGGTCCACCATGTTCGCCCCCATCGAGAGCGTGGCGTCCGCGATGATGACACGCTCGGACGGGCCCGGGTTCACGTCGGCGCCGCCGATCCGCCACGGGCGGGGGTTGAGCGACTCGGTGATGTTGGTGGTGGAGATGCGCCCGGCCCCGTCGAACGCGAACGCATACCCCGCCACGCGGTAGCCGGCGTCGGTCCTCGTGATCTCGTTGGTCGAGTCCGTCGTGAAG